>NZ_PVWF01000221.1 GCF_003003995.1 Pleurocapsa sp. CCALA 161
TGTTAGCTCCTGATGTTACGCACAATTGTTGATTGGCAAAGATTTAGCTCTGGAGAGATTATGGATATGGGAACAACAAATTAATATTCTCTCTCGATCTTCAACTCCCAAAACTAATAAATTTTTTGTTAAGTTGCGTAACATTAGTAATGATCAATTTACTTATGTCTATTTTTAGCTTAATTGATCGAGGCGATCGCTACTGATAGTTAACAATCCGAGCAAAGCTGCTTGCTGATAAACTAGCACCTCCAACCAAAGTACCGTCTATTTCTGGTTGCGCCATGATCTCGTCAACGTTTTTCGTATTCACTGAGCCGCCGTACTGAATCGAGACATTTTTATTGTCTAGCTGCTGACGAATAATTCCAATCACTCGATTAGCTTCTGAAGATTCGCAAGTATCGCCTGTGCCAATTGCCCAAATAGGCTCGTATGCAATAACTAAATTACTTTGGTCAACTTCAACTAAATTTTCTTTTAACTGGGTGATAATAATCTGCTCAGTTTCTCCTGCGTCTCTTTGTTCTTTAGTTTCTCCGACGCAAAGAATTGGCTTAAATCCATATTGTTGAGCTGCCTTCAACCTTAAATTGACGGTTTGATCTGTGTCGCCAAAGTATTGTCGTCTTTCACTATGACCTACAATTATATAATCAACACCGATTTCCGCCAGCATTGAACCTGAAATTTCGCCAGTATAAGCCCCTTCATCTGACCAATGAATGTTTTGAGCGCCTAACATAATTCTGCTGCCATGTAAATTTTTTGACATGGCGGTTAGGGAAGTAAAAGGCGCGCACAGCACTATTTCTTGATTTTCTTGCGTATCCTCAACTTCAGATTTAAACTCCTGCACAAAAGTCAGTGACTCTGCCTGATTTTTGTGCATCTTCCAATTACCAGCAATAATTACTTTTCGCACAATCTAAAAAATATTTTAAAATTCTCTGCAAATTTCAGTTTAAAGCTTTGTGGTGGTTAAGGCTAGGTTATTATTTCTGAAAAACAAAAAATTTATGAGAAATAAAATCTAAATTTATTAACCAAAATTAGCTTTTACAATAAAAATGCGCTAAATTTTAATATAGATTAACATTTTTTAATCTAAGTTTAGACTTTCGTCGAGGAATCCAATGTTATCGACGTAATAATTTTAGCTATTGGTCACAGCTAGACTCGTCGTTTGACGGCGATGCAACTTTGACTTGGCATCATTTCTTTGCTCATATTGTCTGAATTTAACCAACGCAACTTCCTAAGAAGGCTTCGTCGTCTAACGGCGGAATAACCTGCGGCAACTTCTACTATTTTCAAACCAAATAATACTATGTTGATTAATTCTCTAATTACTAAAGCTTTTCGCCCTAATACCAACCCTGAATTTTGGCAGCAAACCTCTTGGGCAATCCTCAGAGCAGTTGTCGGGATCGTGATGATTCATAACGGCATCGACAAACTAGCCAATATCGACAGTTTCGCCGAAGCTTATGTGGCTTATATTGGTTTACCTTTCCCCATATTTTTCAGCTACATTGCAGCCTTTACCGAGCTCATTGGCGCACCCCTATTGATCATTGGTCTTTTGGTTAGACCTGCTGCACTCGGTCTATTCTTCACCATGTGCGTAGCTATGTATCACCATATCTTGGTTGCTGGTTTGAGCATTCCTTATCTAGAGCTATCTGCTATCTATGCAGCCTGTTTCCTATTCTTCACCATTAACGGTGCTGGATTGTTTTCTACCGATGCGTTGATTACCAATTGGCTGGATAAATCTGCTTTGTCGACACAAGCTAAAAGAGTCATGCTGTTGGAGAAAAGCTTCAGTGCATCTGAATCTAACGTTGTCACTAAGTAAGTAAAGCATAATTATTATGAACACAACTTAAATATTGATACAACTGGGTTTAAAGCGCTATTTCTAACTGAAATAGCGCTTTTTTACGGAAATTTTAGTCAAATAAAATTGTTGCTTTTGGCATTGAAGATCAAACAATTTGTTTTCATCATCTTACATTTTGAAAAGCAGCCAGATCTAAGGCTTCAAAATCTTGCAGAAACTCTAGTAAACGAGTTGCAATACGCTCTACTCCTTGAGGTACGTTAGATTCAATATTTAGCGGGATAACTGGATCGTGCAGGGAAAGGCGCAATAAGAACCAGCCAACTTCTAGAGGAGAATTACAGGATATTCTGACTCCCTCATAGTTGTTGGGTACAACTGTCCAATCATTTTGAGAGTTAGCAAACTCTTGAAGTCGGGCAATTATCTGATTACCGTAAGCTTTGAAATCCTCAACCTGAATCTTTAAGCGAAACTCCTTACTTGTCACTGGCTCTTTTAAATCGGTAATTAGATCCGTTAAAAGTTTTTCCTGCTGTTTAGTTTTGGCTAGTTCAACCAGTAACTTAGTGGCTAAATATGCTCCATCATCGAGGAAATAATTCTCCTTCATTGCTCCATGTCCAGAAGTTTCGATCGCCAGCCAAGATTCCACCCCCGATTCGTTTAAGCGCATTGACTCTTCAATCACATTTTTATAACCGCGTTTAAAACGGTGATGCTTACCCCCTAAATGCTCGATAAACTGAGTCAAACCATCAGCAGTGATAGAGTCTGTAACTATAATAGAACCTGGATGTTCCTGTAAAACAATAGCTGAAATTAGAGCAATCAGACGATTACGATTTAGCTCATTACCCTGATGATCTACGGCTGCCACGCGATCAACATCCGTATCAAAAATAATGCCAAAATCAGCTTGATGATTAATTACAGCTTGACATATTGATACCATTGCCTCGTGATTTTCGGGGTTGGGAATATGATTAGGAAACATGCCATCAGGATCGAGAAACTGACTTCCCGTAATATCTGCACCTAGAGGTTGCAACACTTTGTCAGCATAAAACCCTCCTGCACCGTTGCCAGCATCAACGACTATTTTTAAACCAGTTAAAGGTTGCTCAAAATTAACAGGATGGTTAACTCCCTGACGTACCGTATCAACTAATCTAGCTGCATAGATGGAGATAAAGTCTCGGTTGCTAATTTTTCCCTGATTGACGTTGTTCAGTAAGCTTCCTGCCGCTGCAATATTTAAAATCTCAGTAATATCAGACTTCCCCAAACCCCCTTGAGGGGTGAAAAACTTCATGCCGTTGCGATTAAAAGGTAGATGGCTTGCAGTTAGCATAATTGCCCCATCACAGTTAAAACCATCTGTTACAGTACTCATAAACATTGCGGGAGTAGAAGCAAGATTGAAGTTATATACTTGACAACCAGCGATCGCAATTCCCTCAATCACAGCCTCACTTAAGCTTTCTCCTGAGAGGCGACTATCCCTACCAATAGCAATAGTTAGATCTGTGGCGGGTTTATTGCCTTGCTTGGTGAGCCAACGCACAAAAGCATTACCGAGAGTTTTTACCACTTCAGGAGTCAGGTTAACCACTTCATCGGCAACCCCTTCGAGAGCTACGCCACGGATATCAGAGCCATTTTGTAACTTTTGCCAATCAATAGTCTTAGTCGTTTGCATAGTTAAAACCAAATTTATGATGGATAGTTAAATTTTGCCCAGAGAGATTCACGAAGTCAGAGGAAGCCCCGTCGTTTTATATCCGAAGGTGTATCCTTTAGGACGGCGGGGTCTCTCTGACGCGCCAACACCATATATTAGTAGATATAGATCGCTAAAAATCTTGATTGAGATTAAAAAATAATTATGCCTTTAATTAAAGTTCAGTCCTCTGTTTCCCCATCTGAAGCAACAGTAAAACGCTTGTTAACTAGCCTATCTAGTAGTTTAGCCAAACACCTCGGTAAACCAGAATCTTATGTCATGACTGCTTTTGAAAGTGATGCGACCATGACCTTTGGTGGTACATTTGAACCCACCTGTTATGTAGAGATTAAAAGTATTGGCAGTATGAGTCCAGACCAAACTAAGGCGATGAGTCAAGATTTTTGTAGTCAAATTAGCGATGAATTAGCTGTTTCTGTCAACCGTATTTATCTTGAATTTGCCGATGCTAAGGGTTATATGTGGGGTTGGATTGACATCCTCCCGCCACTAATCGGAGTACCGATATAGTGGGGGATTCCTAAGACTCACGACTTAGGTTTCTGTTTC
>NZ_PVWF01000068.1 GCF_003003995.1 Pleurocapsa sp. CCALA 161
TCAACACAAAAAATAACAAGTTGATTTTCTGCTCAAATTCAGACTAAGACAAGCATGAAAATATATCAGTCAAATACAAGCAAACCAAATAATGTAGGTAACTTGAGCGATCATTCCTCAGGGCGATCGCCAATAGCTTTAAGACTAATGTTGTTGACCCGAAGCCTAAAAAAATCAAGGGGACGAATATCTGGAGCGCAAAATTTGATTCGATTTTCGATAAAAGTGTTATTGTTAGGGATGAGAATGAACAGATTAAAGATTAAGTTTGTATCCAGTATCTAAGGGTTTCTTCCATAAAGTATTGAGCTATTTCTTTACCAATAATTCTGTCTCTCTAAACACAACACTCATTGAGAAGACGAACAAAACATGTCAATTTACGTAGGCAATCTATCTTACGAAGTCAACCAAGAAGACTTGAATGAAGTTTTTACCGAGTATGGAACTGTTAAACGAGTCCATATTCCTAGCGATCGCGAAACAGGTCGTCCTAGAGGATTTGCTTTTGTCGAAATGGAATCAGAAGCCAATGAAGACAAAGCAATTGAAGCTTTAGATGGTGCAGAATGGATGAACCGTCAGCTTAAAGTCAACAAAGCTAGACCTCGTGAAGATAGAGGTGGTGGTGGTAGAAACAACCGTTTCTAAACTTTTGTTAAAATTTTTTGGGTATTTCTTGTACAAGATCTAAAAATTTGCGCTTCTAGGAATTATGAGTAGATTATCTCTACATTTTTTCTGGGGGCTTTTTGTTGTTTAGGAAAAGATTTGATAAGTTGAACTGCATTTTTTAAAGCTAAGAGCTAATGGCTAAAAGCTTTAAACCAATGATTTGAAACAAAGCTAATTTACATTAAACTTAAAACTTATCGATCAATCAATTACCGCAATACATTCAATTTCGACTAAAACGTCTTTAGGTAAACGAGAAACCTCTACACAAGCACGAGCGGGAGCAGTATCTTCCAGAAAATACTCGGCGTAAACTTGATTCATCGGCACAAAGTTAGCTAAATCAGTTAAAAAAACGCTAGTTTTGACCACATCTTCCCAATTTGCTCCTGCCTCCTTGAGAATTGCCTCAAGATTCGCCATTACCTGCTGAGTTTGCGCTGTAATATCTCCCTCGCCAACAATTTGACCAGATTGAGGGTCTAGGGATATTTGCCCTGCCACAAACAGCATTTGACCAGAAGTAGCGATCGCTTGATTATAAGGGCCAAGAGGTGCAGGTGCTTTGTCGGTACGAATGACTTGTTTAGACATGACTAAAGATTAATCCGAGGATAAGTAGTATTGAACTGGAGAGATAAAGATTGACAGCAATAAATTTACTGTTGCTTACTTTTGCGGGAAAAGCATGATTTTGATTCACATGATTAGCTAACTGGTAAGCAAAGGGTAAACTACCAAAGATAATTAGACAGAGCAGGGGTAAAATATCCGTAAGCACCAAAATTACTGTTAGCACATAAATGCTGGCGATCGCTATTGTTAATACCTTTGCCCCTTTAGCTGTTCCTAAGCGTACGATTGGCGATCGCTTGCCAGCAATTAAATCGTCTTGAATCTGATGAAAATGAGAGCAAAAGAGAATAATTGAAGTACTGATGCCAATAATTGTCGAAATAGCCCAAGTGTTTCCCGAAAAAGATTGTGTTTGTGCATAATAGGCAGCCGATACTGCCCCAGGGCCAAAAGTGAAGAAACAAATTATTTCTCCCCAACCCAAATAGCCAAAACGAAATGGGGGACCTTGATAGGTATAACCCAAAAAGCAGCATAGTAAGACCAAAATTACTACTGTTGGGTCTTGTTGCCACCAAGATAAAGCGAAAATGCCACTCAGACCTACACTCAGACAAAAATTAGCAACCCAGAACACAAGAGTTTTGTTGCCTGTTAAATTAACAACTGAATGGGCTTTATTTACGTCAATACCTGTTTCCGAATCAAAGACATCATTACTCAAATTCAGCCAGGCAATAATGAGAATTGCCGAGCCAAGAAAGGTAAAGAAATATTGAGTATTAAATAGACTTGTTGCGGTAAAAGCCACTGCTGTTCCTACTGCAATAGGAGCGATCGCTACACTGTAGATTGGAGGCTTAATTGCAGCTAGCCACAGTTGATTTTTCTGGGGTATTTGCTTGGTAGTCATAAAAACAGGTTATGGAAGCAAAACTCGTTGATCTTCCACAATTAAAGACAATATTTAGTACACTATCAGCTATGACTGTCAGTATTGAGCAAGTTTCACGAAAGTTAAAGTTAAGAGTTAGGCAACTTAGGCTCAAGCCTGATTAATCGACCGAATCAGACGTTTGCTTTTGTTTACTAGTTAAAAAGAATGTTTATGCTAATTTTAAAAGAGAGCTTAAGCTAGAACTATTGCAGACAGTATCTTATAATGAAAATCATAAAATTATCTTTTTTAGTAGTTATTTACTAATAAGCAATTAACTTAACACTTAACTTTTATTTCCTACCTAAACTTTGGGGAAATGACACCAACTACAAGCTCTATGTCTTTTGCAACTCAGCCTAATAATTTAATTTTAGATAATTTAGATAATTTAGATAATAATATTAATACAGAAATAAATAATTTTTGGCACGGTAAAAAACTGAGTTTTGCTGTCAATCAAGACACAGAAATTATTAGTTTGGCTGTGGGGATTACAACTGTCGATCCCCTTGCCTGTCTACAACAACTTGGTCATAGCAATACATTAAACTTCTATTGGGAAAACTGTAGTAAGCAAGAAGCCGTGGCTGCCTGGGGAGTAACCATCAGGGGCAACACCGAGCCGAATTCTAGGTTTGCTTCGGCTCAAAACTTAATTCAAAATTGGTTTAAACAAATTACTAGAGAGGGTGCAAATGCGCTAATTCTAGGCAAGCCCAGTGTTTTTTGTGGATTCACCTTTTTTGCGGATGTCGAGGAATCTGAACCTTTTAAGTCAGGAACTTTATTTTTGCCTCGGTTTCAAATAGTCAAAAAGAACAAAAATTGCTGTTTAATTGTTAATTTTCCTCTTCACCAAGGACAAGATAAAAGCTATGTTTTAGAGCAAATTAAGCAAAAAGTAGATAGTATTGATTGGTCTAGTTTAAAGCGATTAGATGAGGATGATTGTAGTTTTCTCTCTGTTAATCGCCAGCAGTCTCAAGATCCTAACTACTTTAAAACAGTAGTTAAATCTGTCTTAAGCTCAATTGCTGCGGGAGAATTGAGCAAGATTGTGTTAGCTCACACCACAGAAATTAAATCGGCAATTCCGTTTGATGTAATTAAGTCTCTAAGCAATTTAAGAAAACTTCATCCTGACTGCTATATTTTTTCCACTAGTAATGGTCAGGGGCAAAACTTTGTTGGTGCAAGTCCCGAACGTTTACTAAGCGTACAAAATCAACAGCTTGTAACTGATGCTTTAGCAGGTTCTGCTGCTAGAGGAAACAATAGTACGGAAGATCTTCATCTGGCAAATCTGCTCTTGAAAAATCGCAAAGAAAAGCGCGAACATCATGCCGTGCGTGATTTTGTAATTGAGCGTCTTAAAGGTATTGGTTTAAAACCTCAGCAGTTACCGCTGCAAATCCTGAAACTGTCGAATATTCAACATTTATGGACACCAATTTATGGACACCTACCCACAGATATTGAGCCATTAGAAATTATCGCACTGCTTCATCCCACTCCTGCTGTAGCGGGAGTATCGACTAAATCTGCCTGTGAAAAAATTCGCTATTACGAAAAATGCGATCGCTCTCTTTATGCAGCGCCTCTGGGTTGGTTAGATTATGAAGGAAACTGTGAATTCATTGTCGGTATCCGTTCTGCTTTGATCGATGGCAACCTGGCTCGGCTATATGCTGGTGCAGGAATTGTTTCTGGCTCTAATCCTGATAAAGAATTCGACGAAGTACAGTTAAAATTACAGTCTTTGCTAAAAGCTTTAGTGTGAACTAATAACATATAGTCATTCCAAATAAAAATCACATGATTATGTAAGGGCGATTCGCGAATCGCCCCTACTGAGATCTTCTCCGCGCCAAATGCTCTGAATGATTGATTTTCGTAATGTTAATACTTTATGGGCATCGGTACTGGTAGAAACATTACATTGTTGTGGTGTGAATACAGCAGTGGTTTGTCCTGGTTCTCGTTCCACGCCTTTGACTATCGCATTTGCCAATCATCCCCAGATGATTGCTATTCCCATTTTAGACGAACGTTCTGCTTCTTTCTTTGCCCTTGGTAGAGCTAAAAAAACGGGTGTACCCACAGTCTTAGTCTGTACTTCGGGGACAGCAGGAGCAAACTTTTATCCCGCCGTAATTGAAGCTCAACAAAGTGGTGTTTCTTTAATTATCTTGACCGCAGATCGTCCCCCAGAATTACGTAATTGCCATGCAGGACAAACCATCGATCAGATCAAACTCTATGGTAATTTCACCAACTGGCAATGTGAACTTGCCATCCCTGAAGCTAGTCTGAGTATGGTATGTTATCTGCGACAAACTATAGTTCAAGCCTGGCAACAGTCTTTGCTACCTATCCCAGGAGTTGTACATCTTAATCTTCCTCTACGTGAACCCCTAGCACCGATTAAACAGTCATTATCGTCGATTGAAACTGAATTTCCTGGAGATTTTTTTGACGCTATCACTAGCAATCCACCAGCTAGCAATGCGATCGCTCTATCTGGCAATAGTTGGGGAGGAAAGTCAGGCATAATTGTGGCAGGATTAGCTCAACCTCAAGATCCTCAAGCTTATTGTCAGGCGATCGCCACCTTAGCTCAACAGCTATCTTTTCCTGTCTTGGCTGAGGCTCTATCACCTGTGAGAAACTATGCTCAACTTAATCCTTATTTGATTTCTACTTATGATTCAATTCTACGTCAGCCAAGGGCGCAATTAATTCCTGAAGTAGTGATTCAAGTTGGAGAATTACCCACCAGCAAGCAGTTGAGAAACTGGTTACAAGATCTTGACGTAACTCGTTGGGTGATTGATGCCAGGATTGATAACTTCGATCCGCTACATGGCAAGACAATTCATTTACATACTTCTGTTGAACAACTTACAGGGAACAGAGAGATTAGCAATAACTTGCCATCGTTTTATTGTAAACAATGGCTGGAATTAGAAGCAGCAACCAGAGCAAGCATAGACCATACCTTGAAATCTCTTACGCAAATGTATGAAGGTAAAGCAGCTTGGTTGATTTCTCAGACTTTGCCATCAGATACACCAATTTTTTTGGCGAATAGTATGTCGGTGCGTAATGCCGAATATTTTTGGCAGCCTAACCAAAAAAAGCTAGTTCCTTATTTTAACCGTGGTGCTAATGGCATTGATGGGACTCTTTCCACCGCTTTAGGAATTGCTTACCAAGACACAGGAGTTTTGTTGACAGGAGACTTAGCATTATTACACGACACTAATGGCTTTTTGATTAAGCAGAAGTTTCAAGGTCATCTAACAATTATCCTCATCAATAATAACGGCGGGGGGATCTTTGAAATTTTACCTATTGCTGACTCTTCTTCTTTTGAAGAATATTTTGCCACGCCTCAAACAGTCAATATAGCTAAACTTTGTGCTGCCTATGGTCTTGAACATATCAAAATTGATGACTGGCAGCAGTTCACAAATTTAATCGCCAACTTACCTAAGACAGGTATTCGAGTCTTGGAATTAATTTGCGATCGCCATGCTGATGCTGCTTGGTTAAAACGCAATCTGCCTTTGTTTGGCAACCATAGCATTGAGTAAAAACTGGCAAAAGAGCAAAAAAGCCTAAATGTAACTTTAAGTAACATTTATAAATGATCGAGACACGTTGAAATTTTACTGCTGTTTAATTGCTAGATTCAATGATTTAATCTTAATGATGAGATTACTTGGCAAAATGTAGCAACGTCTTATGCAAGTTCAATGGCAAGTGGGTAAAAATTACGAAGATATTATTTATCAAAAATGGCAGGGCATTGCCAAAATCACCATTAATCGTCCCCATAAACGCAATGCTTTTCGTCCCAAAACTGTGTTTGAAATGTACGATGCTTTTGTGGATGCTCGCGAAGATTCTACTATTGGGGTCATTTTTTTAACTGGTGCAGGTCCTCATACAGATGGCAAATATGCTTTTTGTGCAGGGGGAGATCAGAGTATTAGGGGTAAGGCGGGATATATCGATGACCAGGGTATACCTCGTCTCAACGTTTTGGATTTACAGCGTTTGATTCGCTCTCTGCCCAAAGTGACGATCGCTTTAGTGGCTGGTTATGCGATCGGTGGAGGTCATGTATTGCATGTATTGTGTGACCTAACTATTGCAGCCGAAAATGCTGTTTTTGGGCAAACTGGACCAAAAGTAGGTAGTTTTGATGGTGGATTTGGCTCTAGTTATTTAGCTCGCATTGTAGGACAGAAAAAAGCCCGAGAAATTTGGTTTTTATGTCGTCAATATGATGCAGCCGAAGCCGAAAAAATGGGTCTAGTTAATTGCGTCGTGCCTATTGAGCAACTGGAAGCTGAAGGAATTAAATGGGCGCAAGAAATATTAACCAAAAGTCCGATGGCAATTAGATGTCTTAAGGCTGCATTTAATGCCGACTGTGATGGGCAAGCAGGTATTCAAGAGTTGGCAGGTAATGCGACCATGCTCTATTACATGACAGAAGAAGGAGCCGAAGGCAAACAAGCCTTTTTGGAAAAACGCGATCCTGACTTTCGGCAATATCCTTGGTTACCCTAAACAAAGACAATTTAAAAATAAATAAGGCGATCGCTAAATGTAGCGATCGCCTCAAATTAAAAAAATTGTTAACTTTTAGGTAAATCAGTTTAATTTATTAACCCATCGAATGTGTAGATTGAAGTCAAACTAACAGATTCTCTTTGATAGCAAATTATTCTATTTGAGGAGCCGCCATAGGAGAGCGATCTTCTTTTGTGCTATTGTCAGCTAGCTTAGAAACGATTCTCTCAGAACAATCTGGAGCGATCAAATCTAACTGAAAAATGTTTTCCAGCTTTTTCAAGGTGGTTTCAAAGGGAGGAGAGGCAAAATCGCAAGCTTTCCAACTACTTTGGACTGGTACGCCTAATATTTGGCACGAACCGCCCCTGCGTCCTTCTGACTCATAAAAGCGACAGTAGCGACAGGCAGAAGTTGGAAAATTTCTTTCTTTCATGTGGGTTGTTTCACTCGGTTTTTATTCAATTCCGCTATTTACATTCTGCTTTATCTTTATAATCTAACTAATTCAATTCAAATGAATATCTAGCCTAGGTTTTACTGATCCCCAGACAGGATCGAGATTTTATATTGTCTTTATAATTGATTAATGAACAGAAACGAATAAACATTAAAAAAATAAAAAAAGTAACAAGAAATACTTTTCTGGCGTATTTTTTCTGAAAAATAATTGAAAAACTCAATAGGGATCATTAACAAAGAATAGAGTTTCCTTTATATTCTCTTTCTATTCTTGTTTTAGAAAAACTGGTGGACAATATTCTTTAGACCATTTTTGAGCTACACAATGATGACATAAATTCCATCTACTCAATTCTGCTTGAGATATAAGCGAATTACACTTTGGGCAAGCCAGAGTACTCTTAGATCTCTGTTCAATGACTCTCAGCCAGCGTTGAGCAGCATTTTTAGCCAGATCTTGAGGAGATAGCTGATCTTTAACTTTTTCATTCTCTTTGAGGAAAACTAAGGAGTCTGAAGAAATTTTGGTTTGATGGCGATCAGGCAATCCCCACGCTTCGCGATTGGTATGGTCACGCTTTTGGCGATCGCTGATCGTGAATAAAGCTTGAGTATCTTGCCCAGGATTTTGCTGGTGCCATTGCGAAGAGGAAAAACGGAGATCTTTTATTTCAGCAGTTAGCTGATGTTGATTAAGTCTTTTCAGTAGGGCGTATCTTTGAAAAGAAAGCTCCTGCGCTCTGGTGGCGCTAGAAGTCGCTATATAAAGTATTTGTCGATTAATGTAGAGAGGGCGAGTATGTTGAGCAGTTTGTTGATTAACCACTTGCTCCCAACATTTTAGGAGTTGACGATGTTCCCGCAGTTTCTCCCACCCAGGTTGGTTTTCTAGTTGAGTGAGGATTTGTTCTACAGAATCGAAATGCAATGACATGGGGAGGATATTCTTAAAAAACTAAAAACTAAAAACTATTGAGAAACAATCCCCGACCATTGGACTTTTTTTTCACCAGTGCGTCGGTAAGAGAAAAATAGATCTTTTTCCTGAAATGTGCAATAGGGTGCGATCGCAATTTGTACTGGATCAATTCCCAATTGTTCGAGTTGAAGATGATTAATTCGAGGGACATCTAAGCGGACTTTTCCTGGTAGTTCATCTTCTAAGATTGGTGCATGGGGAAACTGCTTGAGTTTATTCAAAACGGTTTCAGATGCTAAATTTGGCTGAGGTAAAAGACTACGAGCAACTTCAAGCGCCACGCTTTCATCTACCTGATACATTTTCCCTGAGATCGCAGGACCAATTGCCACACGAAGATTGGTTTTTTTACTCCCAAATTCGAGAAATCTAGCGATCGCTTTAGGGACAATTGTCTGGGCTGTACCTCGCCAACCTGCATGAATGGCACAGGTTTGTCCTGTAGCTATATCTCCAATTAAGACAGGAGTACAGTCGGCACTGGCTGTCCATACAGATTCTTGTGAGCTATTGCTAATTACGGCATCAGCTTCCGCCAGTTCGTCAAGATTATCCTGCTGATTTACTATATCTTTAATTTCTTGGGTTGTTAAAACCACATTGCCGTGAATTTGTTTAACCCGATACGCAGTTATTGGTGATTGTCGCCAAACTAAAGTAAGATCTGCTGGAGTGCGAGGATAAAATTTTTGCGTAAAAAAGCCGTGTTGCCAAGGGGACAGTAAATCACAGGTGAGATAAGCATGATCCTGCCAAGTTTGCCAATGCCAATGCTGATTCATATGCTTGAGACGAATTTAAATTTTAAAAACGACAAAAAATTTTTGCTTGATACCCTAATAAAATTTTAAGGACTAGAGTGAGCAGAGAATAATACCTATAATTTAGGCTATTTCTCTAGCTTCAACTCTAATCCCACTCAAAAAAGCTTATCGCTGCGAACGCTTCGCGTTCCAGTCGTCGAAGACGACGATCTGCTCTAATGCGCTGCGCTTATAGCTATTTAGTTTGAAACGACTGCTACGTAAAGCTTTGTATCCTGATCATATCTCCAAGCAATTCCTTCTGGATCTTTGCTCATGCTCCATAGTTCAAAATCTGGATCAGATTTGCGTCTGCCAACTGTACTAGAATTAAGGTCGAGGCGTTTTGCTAGTTCAGCTTGAATCAATGATTGACCAGCATCAATAGAAGTGGTTTGCTTGATGGTTGAACTATCTGTTTCGGACTCAGGATTAATTATAGTGGACTGGGGAGATTCTGTTCTGCTAATCAGAGCAACAGAAGATGATTCGGGATCTTTAGCACTGTCGTCAGCGTCGGTTTCTTGTTCTTGCTTTGCCAATTGAGCAATACCTCTAACAGATAATTTGCCAGAGTCTTTGGCTGCTAATTGGTATGAATTTACTGCTGGTTCAGGTTCGCTATCGTCTAAGATGCTGCCTAAAGCACTAGCAGTAGGAAAGTAGTAAACTACCCCCTTGTCAGCTGTGTTTTTTGGCTGAGTGCCATACTCATCACTTTTACGAGCGAGAAATGCTTTTGCAGCATTTGCGGTTAAGTTTGCTTTTACGGATAGGTCTACTGGAGTTACATAGCCTTTAGTTTCCTTAATTAGTTGATTAAAGTAAGGATTGATTTGCGCACACCATTTTTGCCACTTATAGTCTTGCCAAATTTTGAAAGCTACGATCATCGCTGCAATTAACAGCAAAAATGGCCATAACATATACAAAACTACAATACCAAAAGCCAGAGGTATAATCAGAACTAAAGCGCCAGCAGAACCATTATCTAGTACTTTTCCAGTCATAGTTTTGGTTGCAATTGCTAAGATTTACGGATTGCAAGATTATCTTGCATAAATTGTCTTTATGC
The DNA here is from genome assembly GCF_003003995.1 of Pleurocapsa sp. CCALA 161. Taxonomy (GTDB): domain Bacteria; phylum Cyanobacteriota; class Cyanobacteriia; order Cyanobacteriales; family Xenococcaceae; genus Waterburya. Next base: position 10,095 of record NZ_PVWF01000068.1, read on the forward strand.
AATATTAAGGCAACTTACGTTGCAACGCACGCAACTTACATGCAACTTTATTAAACAACTGCCAAGATAATTCTAAGTGGCAACGGCTGAAACTGATATTCCCAGACGTTTAAACATAGATTTACGTCCTGCAATTGCTAAAGAATCGTCTAAAGGGGACAAGGTAATTTCTGTTTTGTACTTTTGCTGTAAAGCTTTTTTGATTAACCAGTCGGCAATAAAGTAGTTTTTGGGCAATAATGGGCCATGAGCATAAGTAGCGATCGCATTACCATAAAAAGCTCCTGCAGTTTGGTCTTCACCGTTGTTACCATAACCTTTGATTACTTTACCCAAAGGCTGCACATTCTGTAGATAGGTTCTGCCTCCATGATTTTCAAAGCCAATCACCACAGGTTTTTCACGGCTCATTGCTTCTAGCTCGGCAGCGATTGGCGTAGCCGTAATTTCAAACACTAAGTTACCAATACAGCGTCGTGCTTCAATACCTGGATGCTTACTCACCATATCCAATATGCCTAAGCCTTTGATTCTTTTACCCTGAGCAGGTTCGTAATAATGACCCAATAGTTGGGGTGAACCACAGGTAAATACTCCTGGTGTGCCTTGGTCTAGTTTTGCTCGCAGTGCTTCGGCTTTTGCTCCTTGTAAATCTCGCATGACAATTTCTTGCTGACGATCTTGCGCTCCTCCACCAACGATAATATCTACCTGCTCAAATTCTGCTGCTGTGCTTTCCCGCTTAAGAGGCACAATTTCTACTTCAATATCTCGCCATTGACAGCGCCGTTGTAAACAAATAACATTACCGCGATCGCCATAGGTACTCATTAATGTAGGATATAGCCAGCCAATTGCAATTTTCATCTTGGTAATATGTCGGTAATATAAAAAACGGTAACAAATTTTAAGTTAGCCACTGAAACTTAACCTGATTTTGAAGAAATTATGCAAAATAGTTACACTAAATGATGGATTAATCAGGAATATTATCACAGGTAGATTTGTCTGATATCTACTGTTACCTTTTGATCTAATTAAGTTAATGAAGTAAGTTAATGAAGTTTATTAGCATGAGCCTTACCCCTACAGTCGTCAAAGAAAAAGCTGGTCAGACCATTAAGCAGCAATATCCTAACTATAAAATCATTGTTTTGAATGACGATCACAACACTTTTCCCTATGTAATTGAGTGTTTGCTGAAATATATCCCTGGCATGAATGGCGATCGCGCTCGCGAATTAACCGATCAAATTCATGTTGAAGGACAGGCGATTGTTTGGGTGGGACCTCAAGAACAAGCAGAACTATATCATCAACAGTTAAGCCGTGCAGGATTAACCATGGCACCATTAGAAAAAGCTTAAGTGATGCTGATATTTTTGCTAACTTAAACCCCATCGACATTGACAACAGGAGTTTTAATCAAAACTCGTTACTCTTTATTTGCGAAGCTTACTATTCATAGCTATCAGCTATTTTAATTAAACACAAGGGAAAACAATTATGTCTTCTGATGGTCGGTTAGTTTGGAATCATTCAACGCATCTTCCTGGCTTAATTCCTATCTTGGAAAAACTGATTGAGTGCGAAGGAATCACCACCGTCACCCCTGGCAGAATCAAGCAAACCAGAAGCCATATTCCCAAAATGAAGTTGAAAGTATCTGTCCCGATTAGAGGCGGTTACAAAATGATTGCTCGTCAGGGAAAAACAGTACAAGAAGTATTTATTCTTAGTACTCTAGATCAGTCACAGCTAGAACAGGCAATCGCTTCTTTACTGTAAATAATTTTTACTAGCTAAATCCAAATACATTAAATTTTTTTTGAGCAATGGTATTTGGATCACAAGTATTAAGCAACAAGATCTCTTAAAATATGAAACTGAATTTGAAAAAAAATTAGCAAGATCCAATTTTTTTAGATCTAATTAGACTTAATTAGGTCTAATTTATACTTAAACTTTGATTAATTATTTTTTAGATAGTTTGTTACTATGACTCATCGTTTAACTCCACAAGCTCGCGCCGATATTAGCCGTCTTTTAGCAGTACAAACTAAAACTTTAGGAGAACTGTTACAGGATGCAGATTTAGTCTCACCTTGGCAAATTGAGTCTGCACTTGAGGCGAAAATGCAGCATTCTAAATTGAGAATCGGCGAGATTTTAGCGCAAAAAAACCTGATCAAACCCGAAACTGCGGACTTTTTTGCTCAAGATTGGGCTAAAGCAGTCATTGCAGCAGAAAAGAATACTTTGGGTTATTATCTCCAACAGGCTGCAATTCTTGATCGCGAACAAATTGAAATAATTTTAGCTGAACAAAGAACTTCTGGAGTTCGTTTTGGTACAGTTGCAATATTTCAAGGATTTATTAAATCAACTACGTTAGATTTCTTCTTGGCTAATTTATTTCCTGAAGAATTGGCAGTTTCACCCTTTATTAATATGTACAAAGGTTATTCATTATCTTGAAAAAGACCAAGAAAAACACAGATCTATCCATCTAAGTCTCCTTCCATCACGGTAGAAAGTGCCTTGCTCGTATTATCTTTAAATTCTTGAACATCAACACTATCTAAAATAACAATTGCCAACACCATTACTGCTGCTTGAATAGCGAATACCAAGCTATACGCAATTAAAGGAACATCAAACATACCTTTACCAATATCTAAAATTACGCCCCCAAAAAAGGTGGCTAATCCTCTAGACATAGCTTGAGCTAATCCCCACGCGCCAATAAAAGTCCCTGCGGTTTTGGCAGCAGTCAAGTCTAACATTAAGCTAATTCCGCCAACGGTAGTTATCCCCGCCGTAATACCAAATAACAATACCGCTAATTGCAGCATTTTTGGCTGTTGAGTAAAACCAGCAGCAATAATTAAACCAAAGCACAAGGCAACTAGAATACAGCCAATTTTAGTTGTCAACTTTTTACCCAACGCCGGAATAATTAAAAACCCTGTAAAACTATAGCCCAATAAGATTCCCATACCCCAATAAGAATTAAGTTGGGTAGTTTGACCAATGCTCATGCCAAACACTTCTCCACCGTAGGGTTCAAGTACTGCTTCCTGCATAAACAAGCTAATCGTAAGTAGAGACAAAAAAGTAAAGAAGATACCTGTTTGACGACTAGTGGATAAAATTTGCAGCGCCCGATTAAGGCTAATACTATCATCGCGATCGCTTTGAATACCACTACTAAACCGAGAATATTTTTTCTCTACTCCCCAAGTGGCAATTAAAGCCAAAGCCAAAACTAAAAAAGGAACAAAGCTAAACACAGAATTAATTGGTGGCTGTAAAGTTTCTAGAGGAATATTTCCCGCCGAGATTCCTGCTACCTCAATTTTTTTAAAGACAATACTGCCAGTAACTCCGCCGATCACAATTCCCACCATTAACATCGACCAAACGATCGCAACTAATTTAGAACGTCTTGATTCTTCGGTAATATCTACCAATAAAGTAGTAAAGGGTGTTGAGCTACAGCTAACCCCTAAGCCATAAATAGCCATGATCAATCCTAACAAGGCACTCCAGCCGATAGTCTGACTATTCCACTGCCAACCACCGCTAGTCTCTACGACTGCCCCTAATTGCCATATCACTTGTACTGCCAGAAACACAGCCAAGCCTAAAATCGCTGTTCCGAGTAAAACATAATTAGTCCGATGCTTGCCTAGTATTGGTTTATTGTCCGATAGCTGCCCAAACCCAACTCTGGCAGGAGAAACAAATAATGAGGTAGCTAAAATTCCTCCTGTAATGGTGGCAGGAATACCAAGTTCACTAATCATCACTCGATTCAATACGGCGAGGGTTAATACCGCCATCAAACCCAATCCCAGATTAAATAAGCCCAAACGAAAGATAGTTAGCATTCCTATCTGACGCTTAGGACGATTGTTGGTGGCAATCGCTTCAGAAAAATCTTCAAGAGTCATTTTTCGTAGTTAATTTTTTAGGTGAGTATTCATAATTTATATAAAAAAGCCCTAAAGGACATTGTACCCTTGTCCTTTAGGATAAGCTTCGCAAATGGTATAAACGATCGCTATCTCAATTTAATGATATGGCGATCGCCTAACTTAACTTTTTAAATTCTCGATCACTCTTTGCCTATTTTTAACACTGCCATAAAAGCTTCTTGTGGAACATCTACAGTCCCAATAGATTTCATCCGTTTTTTACCCTTAGCTTGTTTCTGTAATAATTTCTTCTTACGAGAAATGTCACCGCCGTAACATTTTGCTAGTACATCCTTACGCAAAGCAGGAATATGTTCACTGGCAATTATTTTTGCGCCAATCGCAGCTTGGATCGGAACTTTAAACTGATGACGAGGAATTAATTCTTTCAGTTTTTCGGTTAATGCTCGACCAACATAGTAAGCTTTATCCCGATGCACAATAGTAGATAAAGCATCCACAGGATCTTTATTCACCAAGATATCCAACTTAACTAAATGATCTGTACGATACCCTAACATTTGATATTCCATGCTGGCATAGCCTTTAGTACGAGACTTCATCTGATCGAAAAAGTCAGTAACAACCTCTGCTAAAGGAAGCTCATAGACTAAACAGGTACGACTTTGCGTAAAGTACTTCATGTCCTTGAAGATGCCTCGTCTCGTTTGGCATAAGTCCATGAGAGTACCCACATAAGTTTCAGGAGTAATTATTTCTACTTTAATAAAAGGCTCTTCAATTTTTTCTCTTTTTTGCGGATCGGGCAATAGACTGGGATTATCAATTTCCATTACCTGCCCATCTATGGTGGTAACGCGATAAATTACCGAAGGTGCAGTAGTAATTAATTCAAGGTCATATTCTCGCTCTAGTCTTTCTTGGACAATTTCCATGTGTAGCAATCCGAGGAAACCACAGCGGAAGCCAAAACCCATTGCGCTTGATGTCTCTGGTTCATAAGATAAAGCTGCATCGTTAAGTTTGAGTTTATCTAAAGCATCTCGCAAGTCAGGATATTGATCAGAATCGGTAGGGAATAAACCACAGAAGACCATCGGTTTGGCTTCGGTATAACCTGGTAGCGGATTGGGTGCAGGAGCATCAACCTGAGTAATCGTATCCCCAACACGAGCGTCTGCAACTGCTTTAATCGCCGCTGCAAAATAGCCTACTTCTCCCGCATGAAGCTCATCTACTTCTACCTGAGTGGGAGAAAGAATTCCTAACTCATCGATCACATATTCTTTCCCTGATGCCATCAGACGCACGTTATCGCCTCTTTTAACCGTGCCATCCATAACACGAAAGTAAACTACTACACCTCGATAGGCATCGTAATAGCTATCAAAAATCAAGGCTCGTAAAGGTTGATCCACCGTATCTGCTGGTGGCGGAACTTGCTGCACGATCGCCTCTAAAATATCATTAACCCCTAAACCGATTTTGGCGGAAGCTTGAATGATATTACTACAGTCTAAACCCACGACATCTTCGATCTCTTGAGCAACTCGCTCTGGTTCTGCCCCTGGTAGATCGATTTTATTGAGTACGGGAATAATTTCTAAATCGTTTTCTAAGGCTAAATAAACATTAGCTAAAGTCTGTGCCTCAACTCCTTGAGAAGCATCTACTACTAGCAGCGCACCTTCACAAGCTGCCAGAGAACGAGAAACCTCATAGGAAAAATCTACGTGACCAGGAGTATCAATTAAATTTAAGACATATTTTTGCCCATCTTTGCCAGTGTAATTCATCCTGGCCGCCTGTAACTTGATGGTAATTCCCCGCTCTCGTTCCAAATCCATATTGTCCAAAAACTGCTCTTTCATTTTTCTTTGAGCAACAGTACCCGTATCTTGCAACATTCGATCCGCCAGGGTAGATTTACCATGATCGATATGAGCAATAATTGAAAAGTTGCGAATGCGAGATACAGGAACATCAGTCATAAAAATTAATTAGAATTAATAATCTTTAAAAGTTACTATTTGATACATTGTAATGTTCATTTTTACTTATTTTCCAATCTGTAACAGATTTTGCTTAAGTTTAGGTTGTGATGAGCCAAGATTTTAGTCTATATAGGTAAAATATAAAAAGAATCAGGAAAGCGTTTATGAATTATGAATGATGATCTCTTCAACCAAAATAAATTTGACAATGAAGCAATTAAAGACAAAGTTAAAGTCTCTGTCGATCTAGACTCAGAAGTTTTAGAACAGATTAAACATCTAACCAATGAACCTAGTCGCGTGATTGAAGCTGCGATTAAACAGTGGCTGCGAGGAGAGAGAAATGATAACACTGACTTAACCAGAACTTTTCAGCGTAATCCTCCTGTGCCACCTCAAGGAGAATGGAACGATTAAAACCTCGCAGTGGTTAGCTATAAGCACGGGACTAATTAAAAGTAGATTTTGAGGGCGTAAGTTTGCGGAAGCCTAAAACTGTTGACCGCCCGAACTATTTTTAAGTGAATCATCACTCCCGCATTGAGAAGATGAGAGGATTAGACCCTTGCCGCTTAAAGCTATAAAGCTTATACCTTTGCGTAAAGGCAGTGAAGATTAAGGACAATTGTTAGCTGCTTTTATCTCCAAAAAAGTTAAGGCTCACTACTAGCTTTTGAGGAAGCTTACTTAACCAGGAGCAAGAAATAGATTGGTATCCCCGTACAGGCAAAACGTAGACAGAATTTTTGGGCTAAAAGTCTACAAGGCAAACGATGGGGCATTTTGAGCAAAGGTCTTCTTTCTAGTTGGGTTTTGGACACAATTCTTGCTTCAAAAACGCCGTTCAAAAAATGCCTTAACTTTGCGCTGTTCATTGTTCATTGTTCGTTGCTTAAATATCTATAGGTTATAGTTTCAGATGTAGTGATCTATTTTTTGGGCAAGTTTCCAGAAATGCCATTTATTTACTAATGCTCCCTAAATTTGATTTAAACGATAATAGTAATACTACTGTTTCCGCCAGCAAGATTGAATGGCAACATCTGGGAGCCGAACTAGTTTTTACTCAGGATTTGGCTGGCAATTATCTCTCTTTTTGGTGGGCCAAGGCAGCGGAATATGGCTTAAATTACAATCAGCTAAAAAAGCCAAGTCACGGTCAAATAGACAGTCAGGATATTTATGCTCATATTAGCAAGGTTTTTGCGCCCGTAGATAATTATGCTTACTTAGAAAAAGTCCGTCGAGTTATCAAACGACGTTTACCAGAGCAATGTTACTGTTTGTTTCAGTATCAAGATTTTTCTTATTCTTTTGAACTGATCATTAGCCCCATTTTACCCCCCCAGGGAGAACCACAAGCAGTAATGGTGATGGGTCATTTGTTGAGAGAAACAGAAATGTTTTCTTTTGCCCAAAATGAAGTCCCCGCAGCTATTTATAGCTATCAGAAACTACTCAATCAGGTGGTTCAACAAATCCGTCGGAGCTTAGATTTAGCCACTATTTATCAGCATACGGTGCAGAACATTGGTACAACCTTCGCAACTAGTCGCTGTCTCATTTTGGCAAATCATTATAATATCACTCGCCTTTCAGTCAAAGCAGAATATTGCCGTGATGAATATGATTCAACCACTAAACATCAGATTAATTGGTACAAAGAGACTCATTTACAACAGGCGCTAGAATCTAGTTATCCTCTGGCTGTAGACTTTATCGGCGAAGATCTTTTACAGCGCAAATCCGTGCTGGTAATTTCGACTAATAGCAGCAGTCAAGACAATGTTTTAATTTGCTTACAACAGTGCGATCGCTATCGTCATTGGACAACAGCAGAAATGGAAATGCTGCGGGAAATCGCCGAACAGGTAGACGCAGCTATTTCCCTAGCTAAACTCTATCGTGAAGTCGAACAGGCTAGTATCCAAGCAGAAGAAGCCAGCCGTCTTAAAAGTGATTTTCTGGCTAATACCTCCCATGAACTTCGTACTCCTTTAAACGGCATCATCGGCTTTTTGAAGTTGCTCTTAGAAGGGATGGCTGACGATCCCGAAGAACAGCGAGAATTTATTGAAGAAGCCTACAAGTCTTCAATTCATCTCCTCAATTTAATCAATGACATACTTGATATTGCCAAGATTGAAGCAGGCAAGATGGAACTAGAATTAAATGAAATTGAATTAGATGAGCTGTTTCAAGATGTAGATAATTTAATTAATACTCAAGCTAAACAAAAAAACCTCAACTTTCAGATCAAATTCCCCGCAACCTTAACCCCAGTTATTCTCTATGGTAATTATCAACGGCTGCTTCAGATTATGTTGAACCTAATTAGTAACGGCATCAAATTTACTAAAGAAGGAGGCATTGTTGTTAGCGCAGAAGTGACTAACAAGAAAATAGAATGCCAAGGGATCGAATTTCCTGGCATGGTCAAAATTAGCGTTGCCGATACAGGGATCGGTGTGTCCCTAGAAAAGCAGGATAAATTGTTTGAAAACTTTTATCAGGTCGATGGTTCGCGAACCAAATCCTATGGTGGCACTGGTTTGGGTTTAGCTATTTCGCAAAAGCTGGTGGAAGCAATGGGAGGCACAATCTCTTTTTATAGTATGGGAGATGGTTTAGGTTCAACGGTTACCTTTACCGTCCCTCTAAGTCATTTACCAGTAATCAAGACTGCTCAATCTTAAGGGTAATCAAAACCTAATTTGAATTTTAATTGTACCCTTACTTAAAACCTGCTACTACGGCGATCGATCATGTCTGCAAGTAAGGCAAATATACTAACTTGAATAGCAGCGACGAATAAGATTAGAGTAGACTCGGTTAAATCTTGTCTGATAAATACATCCTGAAAGAGAGTAATTAAAAAAGCAGCGAAAAATAGTCCAGCAACGGGAAGAAAGATTCTTAAGGGGGCAAAATATACCCCCATGCGGAGAATTAATTGGACAAAACGTAAGGTATCTTGAATCGGTTTAATTTTACTCTTGCCTACCCGATGAAAATAATCAATTGGCTCATAATGAACAATATAATTATTGGTCAGCATGGCGATAGTGATGGTGGTGGTAAAGCTAAAGGTGTTGGGCAAGACGGGAATAAATTTGACTAAAACATCGCGATGAAAAACTCGCAACCCACTGTTTAAATCGGGAATCTGAGTTTTGGTCACCCATTGAGCAAAGCGTACTAAAAACCACTTAGGAATTTTACGCAGATTGGAGTAGGTAACGTTTTTACCAGTCCTTGAACCAACCACCATATCGGCTCTTGCTGCCAAGGCTAATAAATCGGGAATACGTTCATTAGGATAAGTCCCATCCGCGTCAGTAATAACTATTAGAGGATACTGAGCCTGCCTGATGCCAGTTTTGAGGGCAGCACCATAACCACGGTTACAACTATGTTCGATTAAGATAATTCCTGCCACAGAAGCTAATACCTGGGAGGTGGTATCGGTAGAACCATCATTCACCACAATAATTTCGTATTGATAAGCGGGCTGTAATATTTGATGTAGATGCTCTACCGTAGCTGCAATAATCTCTTCTTCGTTGTAGACGGGAATAACGATGGAGAAGGTGGGTAAAAATTCTTGTGGCATCAGGTGTATGGGCAGTAGCTAGGAGATCGGGCGCAAGCAGTAAAATCGCCGAAAAAAAGGGTTACTATGTTCGACATTAAACTTACTTATCTTAAAATGTTGATCGCCAAAATAGCCAAATTTCTGTTGGCAACTGAAACTAAACTATACACAAAACGCTCTCTCTGGTGGCTCGGTTTGGGTTTATTATTTACGGTAATTTATGCTTTGCTGGCATTACAGCAGGCTTTGCAGAGTGAATATGTATTTCAAGATGATGCTCGTCAGCATATTTTTTGGATGAGTCGTTTTATCGACCCCGAACTGTTTAAGAACGATTTGATTGCCGATTATTATCAGTCAATTTCTCCTTGGGGCGTTAAAACTCTATATCAGGGGATGGCGATGTTGGGAATTGAGCCACAACTCTTGCATAAGTTGCTCCCTGGAATACTCGCTCTGGTTATCACGGTGTTTAGCTTTGCCGTAAGTCTAGAAATCTTGCCTATTCCCTTTGGGGCATTTGTGACCACCTTGTTGTTTAGTCAGAATGTTTGGGCCGAGCAAGGAACAATTTCAGGAACAGCTAAAGATTTTGTTTACCCGTTATTTTTTATTTTCCTTTACTTTTGGTTAAAGCGATCGCTTTTAGGAGTCTGCTTTACCCTTTTTCTAGGGTCTATATTTTATCCTCCCATGATCTTAATTTTTGCGGGGGCGTTATTTTGGCAATTATGGCAATTTAAAGGGTTTGTTCCTCGTCTAGTGCAAGAGCGGCAAGTTTATCTTTTTAGCGGCATCAGTTTAGCTGTAGCTTTTATGTTACTGTTACCCTACGTTTTGGCTTCTAGTGAATATGGCCCTACTGTCACCCTAGAACAAGCGAGAAATATTCCTCAGTTTACAGCAGGTGGCAGAACTGCTTTTTTTGAGGACAATTTTTGGGAATATTGGTTTGGAAGTATGCGTTCGGGATTAACGCTGCATGAAGCATTAGTTCCAGATTTAGCGATCGCGGGCTTGTTCTTACCTTTACTGTTTAAGTTTCCGCAACGCTTTCCTTTGCTCGAAAAAATTAGTCCGAAAATTTCTTATCTCAAGGATTTACTAATTCCCTCTTTTGGCTGGTTTTTCCTGGCTCATGCAGTGTTGTTTAAGTTGTATCTACCCAGTCGTTATGTAGCTCGTAGTTTGCGAGTTGTGATTATTCTTGCTGCTGGGATGACCTTAATGGTACTTTTGGAGGCGGTTTTAAGCTGGGCGATCGATCGACCTACTAGTCAAGCCAAATCCCTCACAGCCCAATCTGCCATAGTGCTGTTGATTATCCTCTTAGTTGGTTATCCCCTCAGCCAAGACAAATTTTTCGATACGGACTATATGATCGGTTCATATCCTGAACTGTATGAATTTATTAAAGAGCAACCCAAAGACACTTTAATCGCTTCTTTAACCGATGAAGCAGATAATATTGCAAGCTTTACCAATCGTTCAGTCTTATCTAGTCGAGAACACGCTATCCCCTATCATATGGGTTATTTTCAACCCTTACGGCAGCGCATTTTTGATTTAATTGAGGCACAATACACTCCCGATCTAGCACTAGCTCAAGATTTCCTTAAACGTTATGGGGTCGACCTGTGGTTAATTGAAAAGTCTAGTTTCAACGTCCCGTACCTAACGGATAATCGCTGGCTAACCGATCAACAGCCAGTTACCCAAACAGCAATCAAGCAATTAGAACAGGGAACTGTACCAGCGATCGCGCTTTTACAAGATACCTGTACCGTATTCCAAGATGCTAGACATACTGTTCTTGAGAGTGCCTGTATTCTTCAACAAGAGTCAAACAACTAGGTAATTTACTAAAAAAGCTGTCACCAATGGCTATTAGCTATTGGCTAGGGCAAAGCCCTTTACAATTGAAGTTATAAATAATAAATCTTTAATAAATTAACTTTAATCTCTCTAATGGTATTTCCCGACGTTTTAGCCAACATAGCGCTGCGGATTCGTCAGTCTCTCAACCTAGACCATATTTTGCACACCACTGTAGCAGAGGTGCGTCAATGGTTAAACTGCGATCGAGTTTTGATCTATCGCTTTAACCCCGATTGGAGTGGATTAGTGATGGTAGAATCCGTCAACAATTCTGCATGGTCAATTATAGGTAGAGTTATTGCCGATCCCTGTTTTGAGCAAAATTGGCTAGAGTCTTATCGCCAGGGCAGAGTTGCCAGTACAGAAGATATTTATCTCAAAGATCTGACTCCTTGTTATGTCGAATTTTTGGAACTATATCAAGTCCGAGCCAACTTAGTTGTGCCAATTTTACTTTCTATCGACCAATCAAACGCAGCATCCCCAACTCCTCATCTTTGGGGATTGTTGATTGCTCATGAATGTTCTCACTCTAGAGAGTGGCAGCCAACTGAAATTGATTTTTTGCAGCAATTAGCCAATCATGTGGCGATCGCAATTCAACAATCGATCCTGTTTGAACAACTACAACATACTAACCAAGCATTAGAGCAGTCAAAAGCCAATTTAGAGCAGCGAGTTAGCGATCGCACGGCTGAATTAGAAACCGCAAATCGACAACTGCAACAATTAAATCTTGATTTAATTCGCTCTAATCACGAGCTACAACAGTTTGCCTATATTGCTTCCCATGACTTGCGAGAGCCTTTGCGCATGGTCACCAGCTTTACTCAACTGCTTGCCAAACGCTATTCTGGGCAACTAGACGCTGAAGCCGATAAAATCATTCATTTTGCCGTTGATGGTGCAGAGCGAATGGCAGCTTTGATCGAAGGCTTACTAGCTTATTGCCGTCTTGGTAGTCAAACTGAAACTTTTAAGGCAATCAACTGCGAAGCAATACTAGATAGAGCTTTATCTAATCTCCAACTTGCCATTGAAGAAACCACAACCCAAATCACTAGAAATCCTTTACCCACCGTCATTGGCGATGCAGCCCAGTTAATTCAACTGTTTCAAAATCTGATCGCCAATGGAATTAAGTATTGCGGCGAGGCATCGCCAATCATCGAAATTGGTGTCAAAGCGCAAGGGCAAGAATGGTTATTTTGGGTCAAAGATAATGGTATTGGTGTCGATCCTCAATATAGCGATCGCATTTTTCAAATTTTCCAGCGTCTTCATACTAGACAAGAATATCCAGGTACTGGTATTGGATTAGCAATTTGCCATAAAATTGTCGAACATCACGGCGGTAAAATTTGGGTAGAGTCAAACAGACCCCGCCTTAAAACGACGGGGCTTCCTCTGACTTCGTCAATAGTAGAACAGGGATCTACTTTTTACTTTACTCTGCGCAACGTGAGCGTCTAACGAATTTTGATTCGTTAAGTCTGAAAGAAACAGACAATGCAGAATTACATAAAAATGTATCAAAATAGAGCTTTTAAGTAGCTAGGCATAATTAATTTAAAGACTTATGTGAGGTAGTGGAGTAGTGGAGTAGTGGAGTAGTGGAGATAGGGGAGAAAAATAAGAATCCGTTATTTTATATTTAATTTCACCCAGCTACTTAATTAAATTAACTTCTTCTAATAGTGAAAAAGACATTCTTAGGAGTTATAAATTTTGTGCGAATAGCTATATTGTTAAACCTTCTGATTACTTCGCTTTTTTTCAAGCTATTAAAAGCATTGAGATTTTTTGGTTAAATCTAGCCAAGTTACCACCTAAATTATCAACAAACTTTAATTAATTCTGTATAAAGCACTATTCGTTATTTTTTGACAATATAATTAGGACGCTTAACAAAGTAATATAATTTAACATTAGACTGTATGAGTCTTAGTCAAAGTAATCAAGCGCTTGATATTCTGGTGTGTGAAGATAATTTGGGTGACGTTTATATAATTAGCAATACTCTCCAAGAAAGCAAAATTGCCTACAATCTTCATCATGTAACCAATGGCGAAGCAGCAATGGCATATTTGCAGCAGCAAGGAGATTATCAAACAGTACCTCGTCCCGATCTGATACTATTAGACTTAAATCTACCTAAAAAACCAGGCTTTGAAATTCTAGAAACAATCAAGTCAAACCCGAAATTAAAAGCAATTCCCGTAATTATTTTGACCTCTTCCAAAGCAGAGCAAGATATTTTAAAATGCTATCAACTTTATGCCAGTTGTTTCGTAACTAAACCTTTTGACTTTGAAGAATTTGTTAACGCGATTAAAAAGATTGAAAATTTCTGGCTTAATTTAGTTCAGTTGCCACCTAAGTTTGTTCCCAATGGCAGTTCATGAATCAAAAACTATTCAATGTCTTATTAGTCGAAGATAATCTGGGTGATGCTTTTCTCATTCAAGAGCAGTTTAAAAGTGCCAAGACATTTGAATATTTGATAGTTCACGTTGACTATTTAGCAAAAGCAATTACGTATCTAGAACAATGCCCTTGCGATGCAATTTTACTAGATCTTTCCTTGCCAGATAGTCAAGGAATAGAAACTCTCAAAACTATCGGCAAAAAAGCTTTTCAAATACCAATCGTTATTCTTACAGGCACGAATGACGAGGAATTAGCAATTCAAGCAGTTAGACAAGGAGCGCAAGACTATTTCGTCAAAGGACAAGTGATGGGAAAAGTTTTAGTTCATGCTCTGCACTACGCTATTGAGCGCAAGCTGATCGAAGAACAGCTCAAAACTAGAACTTCTCAATTAGAAGCCTTAAATCAAGAATTAGAAGCCTTTAGTTATACAGTTTCCCATGACTTAAGGAACCCTTTAACTGTGATCAAAGGGATGGCTAGACTGCTGAAACACAAATACGAGCTTGAACAACGAGACGAACAAGAACAACATTTTTTACAACATATTTGCGATTCCAGCGATCGCATGGAGCAAATTATCAAAGATTTATTGATCCTCTCTCAAGTTAAAAAAAGTGAGTTGGAGATCAAACCGATAAATTTGAGCGATTTAGCGAGAAAAATTGGCGATCGCTTGCAACAACAAGCCGTCAGGAAAGTCAAGTTAACCATTCAGCCGCAAATAATCGCGATCGGCGATGAAAATCTTTTGATGCACGCTTTAGAAAATTTGCTACATAATGCCTGGAAATACACCGCCAAAGAGCAACATCCTTGTATTGAAATCGGTGTAATCGATTCGAATCCAGCCGAAGTAAGCAAAACTTTACACAAAACTAATCTTAATTTAGCAACAATCAGCGATCTGCATCAAAGAAATCGCATCCGTTCAGCCTATCGCAACCTAATTTACTTTATTCGAGATAATGGCTTAGGCTTTGATATGAAATCAGCAGAGCAATTATTTACTCCTTTCCATCGACTAGAAAATGCCAAAAAGTTTGAAGGAAACGGAATTGGCTTGGCGATTGTACAACGCATCATCCATCGTCATAACGGCAGAATTTGGGCTGAAGCGGCTAAAGGTGAAGGAGCTACTTTTTATTTCACCTTGGCAATCTAAATTGTTCTGTTAATTACAACGTCCTTACTCCAGATCATCTTGTCCACTGCCATTAATATCCCATTAATATCAGTGTAAATAATCTTAGGCTGTAGTATTGGTTTTAACCGCCGTTTTAGGGTAAGAACTGGCAATGAATAAGGTTTTACTGTCGCTACTTTCAGTCATAAAATTTGGCAAAAGTCAGGTAAAGATTTTGGTGACATCAGGGGATTTAAGCAATAGCTAGCAGTTTAAATGCAGATTACCAAACTACTTTGACCGCTGTTTGAGAAATTTTGAAGATGAATCAGATTTAAGTGACTAACTCTACAAAAAAAGCACAGAAGATACTTATACTCTATTTCAAGATGATAGATATACTGTCCTTGAGAGTAGATGTATTTTGAAACAAAAACCAAAGAATTAAAATGAACTAATTTAAACTGAAGTTTAACCTTGACTTGAGCATATTTATCTTTCAGATAGATCAGTTCTTCAAGTAATCGTATATGTCACAATGATTAGCGTTAATCATCTCTTGTCGTTAAGCAATTTATATTCAGATCTAACAATATGGAACCGCTTTATCAATATGCTTGGCTAATTCCCGTTTTGCCTTTGTTAGGGGCAATGCTAGTGGGAATTGGTTTAATCTCCGTCAACAAAGCGACTAATAATCTCCGACAGATCGTCGCTGTCTTTATTGTCTCCATTCTTGGGGCAACAATGGTCATGTCTTTTGCTCTTCTGTGGAGTCAGATCCACGGACATGAAGTTTTCACCCGCACAATCGAGTGGGCTTCAGCGGGAGACTTTCATCTCTCCATGGGCTACACCATTGACCACCTCAGCGCTATGATGCTGGTAATTGTCACCACCGTAGCTTTTTTGGTGATGATCTACACCGATGGCTATATGGCGCACGATCCAGGCTATGTTCGCTTTTATGCCTATCTGAGTATCTTTAGCTCATCGATGCTGGGACTAGTCATTAGCCCTAACCTAGTCCAAATCTATATCTTTTGGGAATTAGTCGGGATGTGTTCCTATCTCCTGATTGGTTTTTGGTACGATCGCCAACCCGCAGCGGATGCCTGTCAAAAAGCATTTGTGACCAACCGTGTTGGTGACTTTGGGCTATTGCTAGGGATGCTAGGACTTTACTGGGCAACAGGTAGTTTTGAATTCCAGGTAATGGGCGATCGCCTGGGAGAATTAGTTTCTTCTGGTGCAATCAGCGCTTTTCTAGCCACTCTTTTTGCCATCTTAGTATTTTTGGGCCCAGCAGCTAAATCAGCTCAGTTTCCCCTCCATGTGTGGCTACCAGACGCGATGGAAGGTCCTACGCCGATCTCTGCCCTAATTCATGCAGCGACCATGGTGGCTGCGGGAGTATTTTTGATTGCGCGGATGTATCCCGTTTTCGAGCATGTTCCTGCTGCCATGACTTTGATTGCCTGGACAGGGGCTTTTACTGCCTTTTTAGGTGCGAGTATTGCCCTAACGCAAAACGACATTAAAAAGGGTTTAGCGTATTCTACTGTTTCCCAACTTGGCTACATGGTGATGGCAATGGGTATTGGTTCTTATAGTGCAGGCTTATTCCACTTGGGAACTCATGCCTACTTTAAAGCAATGCTCTTTCTTTGTTCGGGTTCGGTCATTCACGGTATGGAAGACGTGGTTGGACATAACCCAATTCTGGCGCAAGATATGCGTTTGATGGGAGGATTGAGAAAATATATGCCCATCACTGCGGGGGCATTCTTTGTAGGTAATTTAGCTATCTGTGGAATTCCTCCCTTTGCTGGTTTTTGGTCAAAAGATGAGATTCTGGGACAAGCTTTTGCAGCAAATCCCGCTCTTTGGTTTGTGGGTTGGGCTACCGCTGGCTTGACTGCCTTCTATATGTTCCGCATGTACTTTATGACCTTTGAAGGAGAGTTTCGCGGTAATGATGCCGGGATCAAGCAAAAATTAATGGGTGAAACAGGTTTAGCCTTTGGCCCTGGTGCAATGGATGCTGATGAAGGTCATGGTCATAGTGAATCTCCCCATGAGTCCCCGCTGACAATGGCGCTACCCTTACTCGTGTTGGCTGTTCCCTCTACCCTAATTGGCTTACTTGGTCGTCCCTGGAATAATTACTTTGAAGAGTTTATTCATGCCCCAGGAGAAATTATTGAAGCTCATGCCTTTGACAAGAGTGAATTTATTACCATGGCTGGCTTATCTGTGGCGATCGCCGTTACGGGAATTATTGTCGCTCTACTGATGTATCGAACTAAGACTATCGATCCCCAGAGTATCGCGAATAAAGTCCCTACGCTCTATCGTTTTTCCCTTAATAAGTGGTACATCGACGATCTCTTCAACAAAGTATTTGTCACAGGCATTCGTCGTCTTGCTAGGCAAATTATGGAAGTTGACTATCGCGTTGTGGATGGTGCAGTTAACCTAACTGGTTTGGCAGCAGTCCTTAGTGGCGAAGGATTGAAATACTTAGAGAATGGTCGCGCCCAATTCTATGCCCTGATTGTGTTTGGCGCAGTCTTGGGTTTTGTCTTGATTTTTAGTGTGGCTTAAAGTGTTTTAAGCTCTAAGCTCTAAGCTCTAAGCTCTAAGCTTTTAAAGGCGATTGGGCAAAGCCCTCACTTAGCGATCGCTCTTTCTAGTTATGGAAGGCGATCGCTTTTCGATTTCCTACTACCTACTACCTACTACCTACTACCTACTACCTACTACCTACTACCTACTACCTACTACCTACTACCTACTAC
>NZ_PVWF01000222.1 GCF_003003995.1 Pleurocapsa sp. CCALA 161
GAAAGTAGTTGTGCGAGGTTTAGGTATAGTCAAGCCCCAAAAACAACTAAATGACTTAATCGACTGGCTAGGAACAATTCACAAGGCTTTACCTGAATTAGAATTAGTTTAAGTTTCTTGCAGAGACATCAAGAAGTAAGTTAATGAAGCTTAAAGGAAAAATTAGAACAGGGAAAAACGATTTTTCTGGTTGGATAGATAGATTATCTTTCTACTATAGAGAAAAAACGGGAATGATTTTTTTTCCAGGAACACTAAATGTTCATTTAATAGATAGTAGATATTATTTTCCTTCAGATTGTATTCGTTTAGAAAAAGAAGAATACGGCGGAACTGTTGCAGTTAGTATGACTCCATGCCGAATATTCAATAGAGATGCTTATATTTTAAGAACTGACAGCGATATAGGTAAGCATGGCTATTCCCCGAACAAATTTTGGAAATCGCCACCAATGTCAAGTTACGAGATGAGTATAACTTGAAAGATGGAGATATTGTTGAAATAGAAATAAAAGCTAGAGAATCTATTAAAGCGTAGTTATGAAAACACTTTATAAATGGACAGTAAAAGATTACCATCGAATAATTGATTCTGGAGTCTTAGAAGGTAAATCTGTAGAACTGATAGAAGGGGAAATTATTGCGATGAGTCCCGAAAAGCCTATTCATAGTTCTCGGATCGATACGGTGGCTGATTATTTACGGGATCTTTTACATGGGGTAGCAAAAGTCAGAGAAGCACATCCCGTAACTTTGGATGATTCCGAACCTGAACCAGATATCGCCATAGTTGCCTTTGCAGCAGATAACTATGCAAATCACCATCCTTATCCCCAAGATATTTATTGGTTGATTGAGGTGGCAAATAGCACCTTGAGTAAGGACTTAGAAGAAAAATCTATTATTTATGCTCGTAATGGGATTCCTGAATATTGGGTAATTGATTTAGTTCATGATAAGTTGTGGTTATTCACGAATCCTCAACAAAATAGTTATTTAAATAAACAAGAAATAACCACAGGTAAGATCAATTCTGTATCTTTTCCTAATGTAAGTATTGAAGTAGATAAATTGTTGTTCAATAAAGTTTGAAGATCACATTGCGTTTTGTTTATGCGCCGAAAAAGTTTATTGTGCGCGGGTTGGGTATTGTGAAGCCCCAAAAGCCATTGAATGATTTGAGTGGCTGATTGGGTGCTATTCACAAAGTTTTACCAGAATTGGAGTTGGTTTAATAACCATGCAATTAACCCAATATTGAATACGTCAAATTAAACTATAAAGAATAAACAAATCTAATATTGAAGTTCATAATAGCTAGTAATAAAATATGACTAATTCTTCATTAGAAAACAAAGCAAGAATTACACTAATCATTATTTATATAATATTTATTTTGCTGATTTTTGCAGTTAGTATTTATTCTTATATCAATCAAAATTTATTGTTTGAGTTCTTAAAACCAGCTTATTTTAAATTCAAGGATGAAGTTGCTGGAGTAATTTCATCCTATACAATGTTTGCTGGATTCCTCATACTACAGATGACCAAATTAATTCTTCGAGCTAGTAACTATAAATTAAACTTTGGTACAATCATTTTGTTTATTAGAGGATTAATAACTTTTTTTACATCAGGAATATTTTTTAGTCTTAACTATCCTTGGCAAACTAATTACTTATATGGATTTGAGCTTTTATTATTAATCTTAAGTATGGTTGCACGCGAAGTGTTAGAGATAGTTGCTAATATTACTAAGTTAGAATTTCTTAAGGACACTGGCAAATTTGTCATAAATATTTTTACTGCATTAATTTTATGTGTGTCGATTATGATGCTTAGTTCTTATTAATCCGTATAAATTTAAAGTGTTTACCTCATAAAACAAATAGATAATCAATGCGATCGCTTCTGTCTCTGTCCTTTGGGCGATCGCTCTTAAGGTAAATAAACTATTGTGGTTGATTAATTTAGTGCAATCGCATTACCAAATACACTGTAGCTTTGAAAAACTAAACTTCTGTTATTGTGAATAATAAATTGTTGTAAATATACAAGATGAATCTAAAAGTTATCGTTTGGCAAGAAGAAGATATTTGGTGTGCTAGTGTACCTGCTTTGCCTGGTTGTCACACTTGGGCAGAAAGCTATGATGAATTAATGGAAATGACAAGAGAAGCAGTAGAAGGGTGGCTAGAAGTAGCTAATGAGAAAGAAATGCCAACAGAACACCAGCAATTGGTGGAGATTACTGTGTGAAGTCTATTTCTGGTAAAAAACTGTGTAAAGTCATGGAAAAATTTGGTTGGAAGTTAGTTCGAGTAAAAGGCAGCCATCATATTTATATTAAAGAAAATGTTTCCAAAATCGTTATTATTCCCGTACATGGCAACAGAGATTTACCAACAGGAACATTAAAAGGCATTCTTAAAGATGCAGAATTAACTGAAGACGATATTTAATGTGGCGATAAATAAGGAATTATTTTTAATTTTAGTGCATGAGGCGATCGCTTCTGTCTTCGTCATCTCGGCGATCGCACCGTTAAAATTACTCACTAAAAAACTTATTCAAAATTCTGAATCTTTAATTGATGCTTTGCCAGGAACAGCAATACTGTCAACTGATGATAAAACTTTTCGGATTGTAACCTCTGAGGCAAAAGCAGGAGGCAGCGCACGTCCGTTAAAAGTAGTCAGAGATTTCGGCGATGCACCTTTAGAAATATTAGCTAAACAAGTTGATCGTCTGAGTATGCTTAATCCAGCTAGTGCTTATGCTTATAGTCGTTTACCCTATGTAATTCATTTTGCCGACAAAATGGCGAAAAGTATACAAAATATTGGTGAATTGGGTATTTTGCATGGAGTAGATCGTCAAAAAATGTTCTTTGTTTAAATTCAAATAAAAAAATTAGAATCTCATGGCGGAGAATCTACTCAAACATAGTTGTCAATAGCTTTTATCTATAAAAAGAATTGGTAAATCCGATCGCTATCAGTACAGGAATTTCGATAAGGTACTTTTAGATATATTTTTAACCGCAGCTGACAGTCTTGAGGTTGTGCTTTTGGGTTAATTAGTCCCTAAAATTTGGTCTGGTTCAACTTAAAACTATATAGCTTAAGGCTTATAGCTATTAAAAGGAGATGTAATTGATGTCTGACAATCGAAGAAGCCAAGAAGTAACTCAAGGAAACCAGCGATCGCCTAATCGGGCGATGTTACGAGCCGTTGGTTTTGGCGATGATGATTTTAATAAGCCTATTGTCGGTTTAGCGAATGGCTATAGTACTATTACTCCCTGCAATATGGGCATTAATACCTTAGCGCTAAGAGCAGAATCGGCTTTAAAAGATGCGGGGGCAATGCCTCAAATGTTTGGCACAATTACCATCAGTGATGGGATTTCAATGGGTACAGAAGGAATGAAGTATTCCCTAGTGTCTCGTGATGTAATTGCCGACTCGATTGAAACCGCCTGTAATGGTCAAAGTATGGATGCGGTGCTGGCTATTGGTGGTTGCGATAAAAATATGCCTGGGGCGATGCTAGCGATCGCCAGAATGAATATTCCTGCTATTTTTGTTTATGGTGGCACGATTAAACCAGGCAAACACAACAACGAAGATTTAACTGTAGTCAGTGTTTTTGAAGCAGTAGGTAAGTTCAGCGCTGGCAAGATTGATCGGGCAGAATTAGACGCGATCGAACATAAAGCCTGTCCTGGCGCAGGTTCTTGCGGGGGAATGTTTACCGCCAATACTATGTCTTCGGCATTTGAAGCAATGGGCATGAGTTTACCTTATTCTTCGACCATGGCAGCAGAAGACGCAGAAAAAGCCGAAAGTACCGAAAAATCAGCTTTTGCTCTAGTAGAAGCAATTAAAGCGCAAATCTTACCCAGTCAGATTCTCACTCGCAAAGCCTTTGAGAATGCCATTAGCGTGATTATGGCAGTGGGTGGTTCGACTAATTCTGTTTTACATCTACTGGCGATCGCTAATACTATGGGCGTAGAACTAACCTTAGATGATTTTGAAACTATTCGTCAGCGCGTCCCCGTAATTTGTAACCTTAAGCCATCAGGAAAATACGTCACCGTT
>NZ_PVWF01000223.1 GCF_003003995.1 Pleurocapsa sp. CCALA 161
AGAAATAATATTCGGTTAATTGCCTCTAACTGCGACAATATTCCAGACGATATTGTTCAATCTTGGTTTGCTCACCTTCAACAAAGCGATCGCAACTAACTTCGCTCAATCCTAACTCAGTAAATTGTGACAATTCAGCATCTGATAAAGCCCAGGGAGGCCCATCTGGGATAGTATTAGCCTCACGATGGCGAGTAATAACTAAAAGTGTTCCCTTTGGCGCTACTAAAGTTGCAATTTTTTGGATAACTTGCGATCGCACATTTAAGGGTAATGCCTGAATCGTTTTGCATTCAAAAATAAAATCATATTTGCCTTGCCATTGAGGATCGAGGTTAAATAAATCTGCTACTAGATAATTAACGGTGGAATTAGGAAATCTTTGCTGACACCAGGCGATCGCTGTGGGAGAAATATCAAATGCTGTTACCTGATAACCTATACTGGCGAGGAGTTCTGCATCGTCTCCTAAGCCACAGCCAATCACTAAAGCCGATTTTCCCTCTGTCTGAGGTGAATTTATACTCAACCACTGCTGTAGATAAGGATGAGGTTGATTTTTTGCCCAGGGTACTTGCGAAGAATCCCCTTTCGCTTGGGCATATAAAGGTTCAAACCAACCAGTCGGATTTTGCTGATCTACTGAAATATTATTCAAACACATAATTTTATATTTAATGAAATTTAATTATTTACGACGAATTTATTTAAGCGATACCGATGCAGCAGGAGTAGTTTATTTTGCCAAAGGATTAGAAATCTGTCATCAAGCCTATGAAGAGTCGTTGACTCAGAGGGGAATTAGCCTTAGTCAAATGATTCAAGAGGGCAAAACTGCCTTACCTATTGTTCATGCAGAGATAGATTTTTTGCGTCCCCTTTGTTGTGGAGATCAAATCCAGATCAGTTTGATTGTCAGTTTAATTAACAATAGTGAATTTGCGATCGCCTATCAAATATCCCCTGTCGATAATTTAGCGCAAATTTTAGTTAAGGCTCAAACCCGTCATGTTTGCATAAACCCTCGAATTAGACAAAGAACAGATTTACCAGCAATCATACTTGAATGGTTAGGATAAAAGTTGCTGAATCACAATTTGCATAATACAGTTTATCTGTGGATTAGTCTTTTTTAAACTTCTTATAAGTATTATTTTGTACAACTAACAACTCAATTTTTTTGACGAGCTAAAGGAAGATCATACCAAGGTAAATTTGGATATTGGTGATGTTCCCAATGGTAGCCAAAATGGTAGCAGGCAATAAAAGACCAAAATATTGAGTAATTGTTACTTCTGGCTCGATGGCGATCGCTATATTCTGCATCTCGTTGACGATGGGGTAAAAATATACCAAAGGTAAACAATTGTAAGGAACTAATGAAAATAGGAATTACCCAAAACAAAAATATATTAATGATAGAAATATGTAAAGAAATAAATGTGCAGAATATAATTGTCATTCCCACAAACAAAATCCAAAATTGTCTACCTTTTTGATACTCTTGCATAAAGCTTAGATACCAAAATAAGAAATTATTTGAATGCAAGCAATTGAAATCGGGATCTTTCTCGGTAGCAGGATGGCGATGGTGTAATTGATGATTTTTTACTAATGTTTGATAAGGTAGTATTGCGTACAAACAAGAAGTGATATAGCCAAAAGCGTCATTGATTAGAACATTTTGGCAAATAGTTCTATGAATTGCCTCATGAGTAGTAATAAACAGTCCTGTCTGCAAAAAAATTCTCAAAAAAATACTTAGAATAATTAAGTATAGAGGTACTGTATTAATATCTAGAGCTAACAAGGCAATTAAAGTGACAAACCAGAATGAAATTATAGTTGCGCTAACAATAATTCCCGTTGTTAAATTAATACTTATAAAAGTTAGCCTAGACAAAAATTGATTAAAGAACATACATTATTTTTAAGCAAATCAAGCTTTTGTAGTGGTATTTTCTGCCAGTTTTTCTTCTAAGAAAGTAGATTTTGAAAGCTTTTGTAGCTGCTGGACTAAAAGATATTTTTGTTCCTGTTCATGAATAACTAAAGCTACTAAATGGACTACTGCTAAAGCGATCGCAGCTGTAGATAAAACATAGCTATGAAGCGTATAAAAATGCACAATTGTGGTGGTATTGATACCGCTGCCACCTGTGAGTAGATTGCTCACAAATGTGCCAATAATGGGAACAGACTCAATAATGCCCAATTCGACTTTTAAACGCCAGTATCCTAATTGATCCCAGCTAAGAATCATTGCTGTCCAACCTAAACCAATAGTTGATAAGGTTAGCAAAATCCCGCTAATCCATCCTGTTAACCAACTGCGTCTAAATTGTCTGCCGAGAAACATGACTACAATCTGAATGAGCGCCACAGCGATAGTTCCATTACCAGCTAAGTCATGCAGGCTGTAGATTAGCCAACCGTTGGAGATAGACTCATTTATCTGGTTTAAGGATTGATAGGCATCTCCCGCAGCAGGTTCGTAGTAAAATCCAATTAATATGCCAGATATAGCTGCAATAATTGCCGAAGTTAAGATGATAATTGACAAAATAGTCGCGGTTCGCCGTAACACGAAATTGTATTGAAGAGAATTCATGCTTAGTTTAATTATATATATAGAATTAGTTGTTGAGAGCAGAAATAAATCTAAGAAGGTAATGTATTTCAGTTAACTTGCTTATAAATAAAATTTAAAATCAGGATTTAAAATCAGGTGATGCTAAACTGTCTAAGAATGTTTTGACTAGTTTTCATTTCGACTAAGACAGCAGCTAAAAAACCGATGATTACCGAGTAATTATGCCAGAATTTGGCAAATCTAGTCGTAAATCCTAATTTTGGTTTTGATATCTGTGTTTGCATATTTTGTCAGCCTTGTTAAGTTCTGTTAATTGAAGTGCTTATTTAGAAATTAACAAATTGATTTTAGAGAAGGCTCTATCACAGGGTATAGGATTTTGAATTTGATTTATTTTTCATATCCAAACGATCGCATTTGTGGGAATTGAGTAACCAGAAAAAGATTAACCTAATCTTAACGACAGATATTGAATTTTTAATTAAGGCAAAATGAGCATGGCATCGCCAAAAGAATAAAAACGGTATTCAAGAGCGATCGCTTGTTGGTAAAGACTTAGCAACTGTTCTCGACCAATCATGGCACTCACTAACATTAACAAGCTCGAACCTGGTAAATGAAAGTTAGTAATTAAACCATCCACCACTTGCCATTGATAGCCAGGATAAATAAATAAATCAGTCTTACCCCGAAAGGGGTCGATAAAATCTGATTTGGCTTCTCTGGCAGCTCCTTCTAAGGCTCTAGTGGCGGTTGTTCCCACCGCAATTACACGACCGCCTCTGGCTTTTGTCTGTTTTATTTTACTCACGGTTTCAGCACTGACTTCAATCCATTCTTGGTGCATAGCATGATTCTTAATCTCCTCTGTTTCTACAGGACGAAAAGTACCAATACCTACATGAAGAGTAATCTGAGTCTGTTCAATACCCAGGCGCTGTAGTTTTGCTAGTAACTCTGGCGTGAAGTGTAAACCTGCGGTGGGTGCTGCGATCGCTCCTGGTTGGTTGGCATATACGGTTTGATATCGTTCGTCAGGAGCATCACTATTCACAATATAGGGTGGTAAAGGAAGCTGTCCATAATCATCTAATCGTTCCCACAAAGACTGACCAGTCGGTAGCTCAAACCGCAAAATTCTACCGCCTGTGGCTTGATCTTTGTCGATTACCGTAGCTTGAAGGGTATGATTGCTTGAGTCAGAATTACCTATGGCATCAAAATTAATAGTTGCTCCGAGAGTAAAACGTTTACCAGGTTTAACTAGAGCCAGCCAACAATTAGGCGATCGCTCTTCAATGAGCAAAATTTCTAACTTAGACCCCGAAATTTTATGACCATAAAGGCGAGCAGGAATAACACGGGTATTATTAAGAACTAATAAGTCACCTGGTTTTAACCAATGGGGCAAGTCACGAAAAGTGGCGTGGGTAGACTCTCGCCGTGAATCTACGATCAGTAGACGGGAGCTATCTCTAGGGTCAGCAGGAGAC
>NZ_PVWF01000069.1 GCF_003003995.1 Pleurocapsa sp. CCALA 161
AGTCCTAAAGGATAAGCTTCGCAAATAGGTAGTGGGTAGTCCTAAAGGATAAGCTTCGCAAATAGGTAGTAGGTAGTCCTAAAGGATAAGCTTCGCAAATAGGTAGTAGGTAGTCCTAAAGGATAAGCTTCGCAAATGGGTAGTAGGTAGTGGATAGTGGGTAGTCCTAAAGGATAAGCTTCGCAAATGGATAGTGGGTAGTCCTAAAGGATAAGCTTCGCAAATGGATAGTGGGTAGTCCTAAAGGATAAGCTTCGCAAATGGGTAGTGGGTAGTAAGTCAGATGCTAAAAGCTAACAATTAACAATTAACAATTAACAATTAACAATTAACAATTAATTATTAACCATGAACGAGAAAAAAGTAACTTTAGTCGTTGTACCTAGAGAACGTTTTAGCTATACTCGCGAATCTCTAGAAAGTATTTATCAATGTACTTCTTATCCTTTTGATTTAGTTTATGTTGATGGTAATTCCCCAGAACATATTCAAGAATATCTAGTTAATCAATCATTAGAAAAAGAGTTTAAGCTAATTAGAACTGAACACTATCTTGCCCCCAATCAAGCCAGAAATATTGGCATACAATTCGTTAAAACTGAATATGTCATTTTTGTTGACAATGATATTCATGTCGCACCAGGTTGGTTAGAAAAGTTAGTGAACTGTGCTGAAGAAACTGAAGCAACAGTAGTCTGTCCTCTAGTTTGTATTGGTAAAAACCTCCATTCCAAAATCCACTTGGCTGGAGGAGAGGCACACATTGTCCTAGAGGTCAAAAACGACAAGATGAGACGCAAAGTTCACGAAAAGCATTATTTTGTCAATCGTCCTCTAGCAGAAGTCCAAGACAAATTACAACGGCGAGAATGTGAATTTGCCGAGTTTCACTGTATGTTAGTCCGTAGAGATATTTTTGACACCATTGGTTTATTAGATGAAAAGCTACTCAGCACTAGAGAACACATTGATTTCTCGATGTCTGTTACCAATGCTGGTGGCACAATCTATTGTGAACCTGATTCTGTAACTACCTATGTACCTGATTCTGGATTTGAATGGTCAGATTTAACTTACTTTATGCTGCGTTGGAGTGATGCTTGGGAAGTAGCAAGTTTAGAACACTTTATGCAGAAGTGGGATTTAACCAAAAAAGATAAATACTTCAAAAAACGCTACAGTCGCTTAGGACAACGCCGTCATCAAGCTTTCTTACGTCCTTTAGTTAAACAACTTTCTTTTGGTGGTTATGCAACTTGGCTAGAGAAGGTTTTAGTGGCGATCGAAAGAAAAATCAATCGATACATCAGTCATCAGTCATCGGTAACCAGTCATCAATCATCAGTTATTGTTGAAAACTTTGTTGACTCAACTAAGTACCAATCTTCTCGCCAATTGAGTAATAATACTTAGTTAATTTTTTGGAGGTTGGGTTAGCGACAGCGTAACCCAACGAAATCTTATGCTGTGTTGGGTTTCATTCTTCAACCCAACCTACATTTTAAAGGTAATAATACTTAGTCAATAAGACTGTTTAAAGTTTTGTTGAGTTAAAGAGATTTTTTGAATCAAGAAAAACAGCAAGTTATTAACTGACTTGGATTTCAAAGCATTAAGAATAGTAAAGCTTTTTAATTTAGTTATGAAGGGCAAATTTATCAGGTTATGTGTAGCTTAGTTATTCAACAATTTTATCATAGTCCAAAACGCTAATAAAATGGTTAGCTATTCTCAATAAGATTTTAATATTTTCTTTAGCTTAACAAAACTTAATTAGAAATAGATGAACGTATACATTAAACATAAATAATAATGAAGAAAAAGCGACCTAAGAATCTAAACGAGGGAATATCGGGACTTAATCGCATAGTTAAGCATTTTCTTCCCCAAATTCGTCAACAGGGAGGCTTACTTACTATTTCCTTCCTGGCATTATTAGCCGAAACGGGTTTGCATATGCTTGAACCTTGGCCGCTAAAGTTTATTTTTGATGAGATTATTTTTAAAGGGTTTAAAGTTGAACGTTTAGAAGTTCCTTTCTTAGATAACTTTAATGTCATTACCTTATTAACCCTGTTAGCAGTTGCCTTAGTAATTATTGCCTTGCTACGTGGCTCAATGGCTTATGTCAGTACGGCAGGAATGGCAGTAGCTGCAACTAAGATCTTGAGTGAAATTCGGGCTAATTTATATTCTCACATTCAAAGTCTGTCTCTTTCTTTTCATAACAAAGCCAAAACAGGGGATTTAATTACTCGCGTTACTTACGACATTGAAAGATTAAGAGAAGTTACCGTGGTTGCTGCTTTACCTTTAATCACCAACACCTTAACCATGGTGGGAATGCTAGGGGTAATGATGTGGCTCAACATGCAATTAGCTCTCATTGCGGTGGCTATTTTTCCCATATTTTTAATGACCACTGCCACTATGAGCAAACGTATTCATAAGGTGGCTACAAAACAACGCCAAAGAGAAGGAGTAATGGCAGCTAATGCAGCCGAAGCCATCGGTGCGATCAAAGTAGTGCAAGCTTTATCTCTCCAGTCTCGTTTACAAAAAACCTTTGCCAAACAAAACCAAAAAAGCCTTAATGAAAGTGCGCAAACTCAGAAACTACGGGCAGGACAAGAGCGTACCGTAGAAGTGCTAGTAGCGATCGCAACGTCAATTGTCCTTTGGCGAGGAGTACAGTTAGTGATGGTTGGCACTCTTACCCCTGGTGATTTACTGGTATTTATCACCTATCTGAAAGTAGCTTTTAAACCCATGCGTCAGTTAGCTAAATATACAGGACAAATTGCTAAAGCGATCGCCTCTGGAGAAAGAATTATCGATCTCTTAGAAAGAGTACCTGAAGTTAGAGATTCTAAATGGGCTTATCCTGCACCTCCGTTTCGGGGAATGGTCGAGTTTAGTGGAGTCAGTTTTGCCTACGAAAATCAAAACAATACTCTCAATAATTTATCTTTGACTGTCTTGCCAGGGCAGAAAGTAGCTCTAGTTGGTGCTTCTGGTGGCGGTAAATCAACTTTGGTTAGTTTACTACTACGTCTTTACGATCCCCAACAAGGTGGAGTATTAATAGATGGACATGATCTTAGAGAATACACTCTCGATTCCCTCAGAAAACAAATCAGTATTGTCTTACAGGAAAGTATTCTTTTTGCTGCCAGTATTAAAGATAATATCGCCTATGGCTGTGTCGAAGCGACTGACAAAGAGATCGAAATGGCTGCCCGTTTAGCCAATGCCCACGATTTTATTATGGCACTTCCAGAAGGCTACGATACAGTTGTGGGAGAAAGAGGCTCAACCCTTTCAGGGGGACAAAGACAACGAATTGCGATCGCTCGGGCTGCCATTCGTAATGCTCCCATCGTTATTCTCGATGAACCTACAGTGGGACTAGATAATCATAGTGAACGCCTTGTTACCGATGCCTTAGATCGTCTAACTCAAACTTCAACGACCTTTTTAATTACCCACGATTTAAGAACTGCCAAAAATGCTGACCAAAT
The DNA here is from genome assembly GCF_003003995.1 of Pleurocapsa sp. CCALA 161. Lineage (GTDB taxonomy): Bacteria > Cyanobacteriota > Cyanobacteriia > Cyanobacteriales > Xenococcaceae > Waterburya. Next base: position 3,522 of record NZ_PVWF01000069.1, read on the forward strand.
CTTTTATCTGGAAGGAGGACAAGTTTTAGAACAGGGAACACATGAACAATTAATGAAGTTAGGTAAGCACTATGCCACCCTTTATCGCTTACAACAAACCGTTCAGGTTAGTTAAGTATAAACCCTTATTTTGAAAATTATTTAGCTTATTAAATACCTCTATATATACAGTATTTGGTGAGCATTAATTAACTTATGAATAATCTCTTATCTCCCTCTACCCCCTTTACTAAAATAATCCTTGTCCGTCATGCTCGCACTACTTATAACGAACAGGGTAGATATCAAGGTAGTAGTGATGAATCAGTATTAACAGAACAAGGACATCAAGATGCTTTATTTACAGGATTAGCTTTGCAACAGTATAATTTTGATGCGATTTATACTAGTCCGTTAACCAGAGTCCAACAAACTACTCAAGTAATTCTTGGGGCTTTAAAAGCAACAAATAATCTACCTCCTGTATTTATTGAGCCTAAGTTAACTGAAATTTCTATGTCAGATTGGCAAGGATTATTTTATCAAGAGGTTAAAGAAAATTTTGCTGAGGATTATAGTTGTTGGCAGAACACGCCCCATCTTTTTACTTTTAATAATACTTTTTTTCCTGTTATAGAACTATTTAAACAAGCACAACAATTTTGGCAAAAAATTTTAACTAAACATCAAGGTCAAACTATTTTAGTTGTGGCGCACGGTGGTACTAATCGGGCATTAATTAGTACAGCAGTTGGTTTAAATCCAGAATATTATCATAGTTTACAGCAATCTAATTGTGGGATCAGTTGTTTAGAATTTCTTCCAGATAATAACTTTGGCGAGCTTAAATATTTAAACGTTACTAGTCATTTAGGCGAAACTCTTCCAAAACTTAAAGCAGGAAAAACTGGCTGGCGATGGCTATTATTATCCAAGGCTAACGCTAAAAATATAGTTAAATATTCCTATGTAACAAGATTAATAAATAGTAATTCAATTGAGTTACTATTAACCGATCACTCAGTATCAAAATACCCCATTGAAGAGCTAGCAGTTCAATATAAACTTCCTCATTTATCTCTAGCACAAAACCATTTTTTAGATTGGCAACAAACAATTATTAAGCGACCAAAGCACTTTGTTAATTCAGAACAGGCGAGTTTAACTACTGGTTTAATTATTGCTTCAGATAAATTATTAGCCCAAATTTTACACACAACTTTAAATATAAATACTTTAAATATTACAGATCATCTTGCTATCATTCATTACCCTCAAAATTATAGCTATTCAATCTTACAGGGAATATTGCCACTTATGGAAGTGAGCAGTCGAAAGTTAACAGTTAATCAGTAATCTTTGATTAACCCACATATTGCCTTACTTTGATCTTAATTGAAGTAAGATAGATGACATTGCCTTGCTATCAACAAATTAATGAAAAGAAAATTTAAACAAAAAATTAAATTAGGAATTATTATAATCACATCTTCTCTTAATACTTCTGCTGCTTTAGCCAATAATATCGAATCAATTCCTTCTGTATCAAAAATAAAAAATATTCACACTAGAGACTGGGAATATCGAGCTTTAAAATCTTTAGCTCAACGTTACAATTGCACTTCACAATGGCAGAGCGATGAGACATTTTCTCCACTTCGCGATTGGCGCAGCCACGCCAAAGGCGATCGCCGTAATTTACCGATAACTCGTTATGAATTTGCCGTAGGTTTAAACAGCTGTCTACAACAAATTGATACTATTACCTCTCAACAAGATTTAATAATTTTGCAGAGATTACAACAAGATTTTACTCAAGAATTAGCTCGATTAACTACAAAAGTAGAGCAGCTAGAAACGAATATTACTCAACTTGAATCCGAACAATTCTCCACTACAACTAAATTTAATGGTCAGGCTTTATTCTTTTTAACCGATAGCTTTGGACAAGAAAATAATAGTCAGACTACTTTTGGCTATCGCACCAGATTAATTTTTGATACTAGTTTCTCTGGTCAAGATCTCTTACGAGTGCGTTTAGAAAATCGAGATCTTCCCCGTTTAGATGATGTCACAGATACTTCTTTAAGTCGTTTAGGCGTTGATGGGGATACCGACGATCTAACCGAAATATCAGAACTATCTTATACTTTTCCTGCTGGAGAAAACACAGAAATCCTTTTCGGTACAGCAGGAGTGAGTCTGAATGATGTGGGAGAAGTTTTAAATCCTTTTTCCAGCAGTAGTAGCGGTGCTGTTTCTCGCTTCGGGAGAAGAGATCCTGCAACTTTACGCGCCCCTGGAGGGTCAGGAATTGGCATTAAACAGGAATTTAGCGATAAAATCTTGGGATTTGCTGGTTATTTCATCAATGATCGAGACGTAGCCGATCCTCAAGCTGGTAGAGGCTTATTCGATAGTTCTTATAGTGCGATCGCCCAATTAGTAATCGAACCAAAGGATGAATTAACTTTAGCTGCTACCTATACTCGTACCTATGAACGCAATGATGATGTTAATTTAATGGGGTCTACAGGAGTTGAAGAAGCTAACGAACCTTTTGGACAAAATGCTACTGCCTCAGATAATTTTGGTTTACAAGCTAACTGGGAAGTCACATCTGGGTTAGAAATTGGCGGTTGGTTTGGCTATACTCAAGCGCAACAACAGCAAAATGGCGATGCTAGCGCAACTATCCTCAACGGTGCGTTGACTTTTGCTTTCCCCGATTTATGGGCAGAAAATAATGTGGGAGGAATTATTATTGGTGTACCACCTGTAATTAGCGGTCATGATGATGATGATTTGGTTACGGAAGAAACTCCTTTACATATAGAAGCTTTGTACCGCGTTAAAGTCAGTGACTATATCGAAATTACTCCTGGAGGATTCGTCGTTATTAACCCTGATACTGAAAATGGTAATACTTTGTGGGTAGGAACAGTGAGAACGGAATTTAGCTTTTAATACTTTCGAGGGGTTCTCATCGGGTTAGGGCAATTTAATTTTTACCAAACAAGCTAAAAGCTAGGGCGAATCGCCCCTACGAGGATTTTGGATATTACCTGGAAATTGATACAATCCCCAATGCGATCGCCCTACCTAAATTCTCTGATTTAAAATGCGATTAGGCTCCCCTAAAGGACTCCTAAAGGATACCGCTTCGCATATAGCTTTGCGTCGCGCCTACCCTTTGGGATCGCTGTTTCTTTCAATTGCCAATACTGAAGTTAAAATTTAAGCATGAAGATTAATCCCGCTCAGCATTTTAATATTCAGCAAATTCAATTGCAGGAAATCTGTCAGCAATGGCAAATTACTGAACTTGCCTTATTTGGATCGGTCTTGAGGGATGATTTTAACTCTAAGAGTGATATAGATGTATTAGTAAGTTTTGCTGAAGAGGCGAAGATTACCTTTTTTGATCTCGACACTATTGAATCTCAATTAAGTAAGCTATTTAATCGACCTGTTGATCTTGTTACTAAGCAAGCAATAGAACAAAGTCATAATTGGATACGTAAACAAAATATTCTGAGTAATTCTAAAATTATCTATGAACAAAGATCGGGAAATACTTCTAGATCTTATTAGAGCTTGTAGACTAAGCATCCAATTTTGCGCAGATCTAGATTGGCAAACTTTTGCTCAGGATCTTAAAACTCAATCATCAGTGCTGTATCAAATTGTGATTATTGGCGAAGCAGTAAACAGATTATCTTCAGATTTTATTGTTAACAATCCACAAATTCCCATTCGGCAAATTAAAGGAATGCGTAATCGTGTTGTTCATGAGTATAAAGAAGTAGATTTGAAAATCCTTTGGGAAGCTATGCAGACAAGTATTCCTGAATTGCTTAAAGAGCTAGAAAAAATAGCTTAAATACAGGCGATCGCCTTATCCAAATCCTTGATACATAAACAACATCGCACCACCGCATATGTACGTTAGGCGTTTGACATGTGTACATTGGGCGTTTCATATGGGTAGGGGCGTTTCGCGACGCGAAGCTAATCCTTTGGGGGAAACGCCCCTACCAGGGTTTATCGATATTACCTGGAAATTGAAACAATCCCCAATGCGATCGCAATATCAAAGATCGAAAAAGAAGCTTTGCCATTACTATAGATTGTATAATCTCAGCCCATAAAACTATGAGTAATCAGCAATTACTAAGCCGTATAACTACCAATGCCGAAGTCATGGTAGGTAAGCCTGTAATCAAAGGTACGCGATTAACAGTGGAGTATATTCTTAACCTCTTGGCACAAGGTGCATCTGTTACAGAGATTTTAGAAGAATACGATGGTTTAGAGGAGGCAGATATCAGAGCTTGTTTATTGTTTGCGGCTCAGTCTCTCGAAAATACTACCTTTATGCCACTTTCTGTTTAGAATAAGTGACAATGCGTTTTTTAGTAGATGAATGCACTGGTACTAGAGTAGCCGATTGGTTAAGAGAAGAAGGATACGAAGTATTTTCAGTTTACGATCAAGCGAGAGGCATCAGCGATGATGTGATTATTAACAAAGCTTTTGATGAGAACTGGATTTTGATTACGAATGACAAGGATTTTGGTGAAAAAGTCCATCGAGAAAAATACCCCCACAGAGGAATCATTTTTCTCCGTCTACAAGATGAACGCTCTACCAAAATTCTCTACATATAAAGGCGATCGCCCGATCCAAATCCTTTATAATTAATTTCATCATTTGAATTATCTTAAACATGATTAATAGTGAAGATTTGACTGTAAACTACATCACTAATGAAGCAGGAGACAAGACTGGTGTCATTTTATCCATAACTCAATTTGAGGAATTACTCGAAGACTTGGCAGATTTAGCAACTATTGCTGAAAGAAGTAATGAATCAGCCACAAGCCATGAAGATGTAGTTGCTGAGTTAAAACGGGATGACCTCATATAAAATTGAGTGGAAACAATCAGCTAAAAAAGAATTAAAGAAACTAGATAGGCAAATCATACCGAGAATTTTACAGGCGGTAGAAAGCTTGGGAGATAATCCATATTCTTCAGGTAGTAAAAAACTGATTGGAAGTAACTCTAATTATCGCCTTCGTGTAGGTGACTATCGCATCGTTTACAATATTCAATCATCGATACTGACCATAGAAATTATTAAAGTTGGTCATCGTCGAGATATTTATCGCCAATAGTGCGATCGCTCTATTAAAATTCTCTACATATAAAGGCGATCGCCTCATCTAAATTTTCGATATATGAACAACATTACACCATCGCACATTGTGTGACTGGTGTTTCGTATGTGTAGGGGCGAACGGTTATTCGCCTCTACCCATATCTATTAATTTGATCTTCTTCAAATGCTCATCAAAAATGTGATTTAGATCGCTGTTACCATACCCTTTAACTAGTAGCAATTAATATCAAAAAAAAAGTTTTTTAAGGTGATATGTTTTATCGATCTATTGGGTAAGTTATCAACAGGAAAACAAAAACCCTAAACAAACACACAAACAAACTTTTATTTAATCGAAGGATATATCTAATGAATAAAGTATTTACTGCAAAATTTTTACAACATCTCAACAAAAAGAAAGCAGATAATCAAGAAAAAGGTTTTACATTAATTGAATTATTAGTAGTAGTAATCATCATCGGTGTATTGGCTGCTGTTGCTCTACCCAACCTCTTATCTCAAGTTGGTAAAGCCAGAGAAACAGAAATCAAAAACACTACTGGTACGATCAACCGCGCTCAACAAGCTTATCATTTTGAAAGACAAAATTTTGGCACTAGTGCTGCTGTATTGGGCGTAGCAATTCAAAATGAATATATAGATAACGTTAATACTGGTATTACGGCAACTAATGCTACTACTGGTCTTTCTTCTGCTGTTTTCGTGCCAGCAAATGCTGAGTTTGCTAATGATGGTACTCGAGCTTATGCTGGTGGTGTTTATCATAGTGGAGGTAACTATTCTACCTTTGTGTGTCAGTCTAACGAACCAGCAAGTACCACTACTGCGCCAACTGTTGCGGGAGCTTGCGCTTCTAATGCTGTCAAGGTTAGGTAAGCTAAGCTTTTAATCAGACTTAAAGTTAATTCGCCATCAGGATTAACCGAATCAGCCAGAACACCTCAATGGTATCTGGCTATTTTTGTAAAAAATTATGTATTGAGAAAAACCTAAAAAATGAATCAAAAATTCAAAATTAGATTGTTTTTCCGCCTTCTTTTCGTTAACAAGAACAACGGTTTTACTTTAATTGAGCTACTAGTTGTAACTATTATTTTAGGTATTCTCGCTGCTATTGCCTTGCCTAACTATCTCAAGCAGACTGGTAAAGCTAGGGAAGTAGAAATAAAGCATGCTGTTGGCACGATCAATCGAGCGCAACAAGCCTATCATTGGGAAAGACGAGTTTTTGCTCAAGGTGCTAACGATACCGAAATAATCGAGGAATTACTCGGACTTAATTTTGATAACAGATATATCGACGCATATAACATAATTGTCGATACTAATTCTGCCACTGTTGCACCATCCAACACTCAATATCAAGAAGACGGAACTAGAGCCTATTCAGGAGGCGTTTTTGTTTTATCAGGTAACTATAGCACGATCGTCTGCCAATCTTTTGACGTAGCTAGCAATCTTCCTGCACCTATTAATTCTAATAATTGTGCCTCTGGCGAAAATCTGAAATAAGAATATCGATTATTAATCATGAAACTACCAAATAAATTTTTTGCTGCTAGTTTGTTTCAGACTTCAATTACTTTTATAGCTACTGTAATTTGTGTTGGTAGCGTAGTCAGTTTACAGCAAGCTCAACTTACAGCGATGGAGCAAAAAAACACAGGTGACTATACAAAACAAGAACAATCTAAAAAAATTTATCTAGATACACTTAAACAAACTCCTACTTTTGGATTTAGTAACTTGGTAGGCAGTTTAATTTTTCTTGATTTTATTCAATATTTTGGCGATGCTGCTGCTCGCGATCAAACTGGATATACTCTCAACACAGATTATTTTGCAGCAGTAGTTAAACACAATCCTCGTTTTGTAGAAGCATACCTTTATTTAGCTCCAGCAACATCCTTATTTGCCGGTAAACCAGAAACAACAGTTTCTTTGAGCAAAAAAGGATTAAAATCTTTATCTCCAAACATTGACAAATCCTATCTGATTTGGACATTGAAAGGAGTAGATGAATTATTATTTTTAGGTGATACAAAAGCAGCACAAAACTCTTATGAAACTGCTGCCCAATGGGCAAAAGTTCAAAATGACGAAACCAGCCAGACAATTGGTAACCGAGCTAAAGAAACAGCGGTATTTTTAGCAACTAATCCAGACAGCAAAAATGCACGGGCAAGTTCTTGGATAATGATTTACTCTAATGCTAGAGATGAGCAGACTCGTCAAACAGCACTCAGTAATATTGAACAATTGGGTGGAGAGGTAATTGTTACACCTAATCAAGTAACGGTAAGAATGCCAGAAAATAGTTAAAGCTGGTATTATGTTTATTTCGATTAATAAATAAAGATAATCATGCTTAATTAATGCCATCGCTAGAAAATATTCTTAAGAAATTAATTAAAATAATTTTAATTGGATAGCTAATAGTCATTAAAAGATAAGTTTAGCCTAACTAGGTTACTACCTTATTTTTTATTTAAAATTCTATAGTACTATGAATAAATTGCTCGATTGACATTATTGCTTAAACAGGTTAGTAATTAATTGAATTTGTATTTATAAGTAATATATCTTTAAGATTATGATTACAGCCTGGAAAGAACCAGCTTACGAATATTTACTTAAACAAGATTACTTAGCAGTTGCTCATTATTACGAAGAAGCCTTAGAAACAGAACCAAAAAATTATAATTATTATTGGTATTTAGGATTAGCTTATTTACTACTAGAACAAGAAGACGAAGGGCAAGCAACTTGGCTAGTAGCTATGTCAGCAGGAAGCCAAGAAGAAATTGAAATATGGACGACACATTTAGTAGAAATTTTGTCGACTGAAGCGCAACGACAAGAATCGTTAGGTGATGATCGAAAAAGTTTGTTAATTAGGAGACATCTGCAAGAAATAGCTCCTACATTACTAACTAATCTTCTAGCTTTGATTCCATTAACTATTAACTTAGGATACTTTCATCCCGAACTACTTAAAAAATGGGAAGTTATTGAAATAGTTAAAGATGCTAATTCCGCTCTTATCGACTCCCAGTCCCTTTTAAAAGTTATAGAATTAATTCTAAACTTTCCCAGTTATGAAAGTTTAGCTTTAACAGAAGTAAGTTTACCTCATTTAATTCAATTAACAGAATGTTGTTTATATAATATTTTTACAGTTTTAATCAAGGTAGCTTATCAACAAAACAAAACTTCATTTGCAGCAGATATTGCAGAGCTGTGTTTAAATTTTTATCCGAATAATTTATATATACTTAAGCACCTTTGTGGTTTTTATCTTTATGGCGTAGAGCATCAAAAAGCAATTAAAATTGCCCAAGATTTTTTCCAAAATAGTAATTGTTTATCTCAAAAACTTTTTGCCAATTTTCGATTAATTCAAGCCTTGATTGGTGCAAGTGCCTGGAAAGAAGTAAAAGAAATTGCTCAGCGTCACAAAGATTTACTAATACAAGTAATTCAAGAGAAACCCAAACAATTAGATTCTGGTATTGGTAGTTCTTTTATTTGCATCACAGGTTTATTATCATATTTAGAAGATAATCCCCAAGAAAGTCGCTATTTCTATAATCAAATTGCTCAATTATTTCAACAAGATTTTTGTGCTAAAACACCTGCTTTAGTTTCCAAAGCAAATTTCAAACAAATTAATAAAACTTTAAAAATTGGCTATATTGCTCATACTCTCAAAAAACATTCAGTTGGTTGGTTGAGTCGTTGGTTATTGCAACATCACAATCGGGATACTTTCCAAATTGCTCTTTATATGATTAATCAAGCTGAGGATGAATTAACCCAAAAATGGTTCAGACAAAATGCAGATATTATTCATAATTTGCAACCAGATGCTTATACTATTGCCAAACAAATTCAAACAGACGAAATTGATATTTTAGTTGACTTAGACAGCATAACTCTAGATATTACCTGTCAAGTTATGGCACTCAGACCAGCACCAATACAAGTTACTTGGTTAGGCATGGATGCTTCTGGTTTACCTACAATCGATTATTTTATCGCCGACCCTTATGTCTTGCCAGAAAATGCCCAAAATTATTATGTGGAAAAAATTTGGCGTTTACCTTGTACTTATGTAGCTTTAGATGGATTTGAAGTAAGTGTACCAACTCTACGAAGAGAAGATTTAGGAATACCTGTTGATGCTGTTGTCTATCTCAGCGCACAAAGCGGTTTCAAACGACATCCCGATACAATTCGTCTTCAGATGCAAATTCTCAAGGAAGTATCTAGCAGTTATTTTTTGATTAAAGGCGTAGCAGATGAGCAAGTAATTCAACAGTTATTCATACAAATAGCAGAAGAAGAAGGAGTAAAATCAGACAGATTAAAATTTTTATCTAGAGATATTAATGAATGTACTCATCGTGCTAACTTGCAAATCGCTGATATAGTACTCGACACTTATCCCTACAATGGTGCAACTACTACTTTAGAAACTCTATGGATGGAAATTCCTTTGGTTACACGAGTAGGAGAACAATTTGCTGCTCGTAATAGTTATACCTTTTTGCATAATGTTGGAGCTGAAGAAGGTATTGCTTGGACTGATGAAGAATACGTAAAGTGGGGTATTAAATTAGGTAAAGAAAAAGCTCTACGTAAGAAAATTAACTCAAAATTAAAAGCAGCAAAACAAACTTCTCCTCTCTGGAATGCTCGACAATTTACTCGTGATATGGAACAAGCTTACCAAAAAATGTGGATAAATTATTGCTCCTAGTTAGATCTATTTTGTAATTAGCAATAATACCAAATAACTATATAACTATACTGTAACTCTAAATTTAATCTCTATAAAAACATGACTTGGCAACCTAAAGCTCAGGAATTACTTTTAAACAGTAATTATCAAGAAATAGCTAGTTTGTACGAACAAGCAATTGAAACAGAACCTGATGTTTTGTCCCATTATTGGCATATGGGATTAGCATATTTGCTACAAAAACAAGAGGAAGAGGCTCAAAGTATTTGGCTATTTGCCATGACTCAAGCATTAGGAGAAGAAGCCGATCAATTAATTAAAGAGTTAATAGAAATTTTAGAAATAGAAGCACAAAGACAATTTTTTTTAGAAGATTATTCCCTTAGTTGGCTGATTAGAGGGCATATTCGAGAATTAAATTCCGATCTAATTAATAATATATTAAAGTTAATTCAATTAGAAATTAATCTAACGATTTTCACTCCAGAAAAACTAAATGATTGGCAAGTAATTGAATTGCTTCAACAGAGTCCTAAAAGTTTAGTAGATTCTAATTTACTCTTACAGGTTTTGAAAAAAGTTCTAGAATTTTCGGCTATCGAAATAGTAGCCTTTGCTCAAGCAAGTTTAGATTATATTTCTCCTCCTGAAACTTTCACTGAATCTGTTGTGCCAATTATTCTGAGAATGGCTGAGGAAAAAGGTAAAGTATTTTTTGCTGCTGAAATCCTTAACTTATGCTTGGAGTTACAGCCAAATAACTTATATTTATTAAACAAACAATTATATTTTTATACTATATTAGAAAACTATCAAAAAGCTCTAGAAACAGCAGATCTATTTTATGAAAATTGCCAAACTTTATCTACACAAGTTCTTGGTAATTATCAAATTTTATATACATTAATATCAAGTGGAACTTGGCAAAAAGTTGAGTATATTGCACAACGCTATAGAGAATTATTGAAAGAAATGATTCAACAGCAACCAGAAGAAATAGAATCAATTGTCAGTACTTGTTTAGTTGGTGTTACAATCTTTTGGTTATATTTTCAAGATAACTTAGCAGAAAATCGCTGGTTTCAAAATCAAATGTCTTTATTATTTTACAATTGGTTACGAAAAAGAACATCTTTATTATTTTATAATAATTTTTCTACTAAAACTCTATTATTATCACAAAAGTCTAATTCTGATGTTGATATTTCATTCTTTCTAACTGAAGGAAACCAACAATTAGTAATTGACAACAAGCGTTCTTTAAAAGTTGGCTATATTGCTCATACTTTTAGAAAGCATTCGGTTGGTTGGTTAGCTCGTTGGTTATTAAATTACCATAACAGAGAAAAATTTCAACCAGTCATCTATTTAGGCAGCCAATTAGAAGATGAACTAACGCAGAGCTGGTATAAAGATAAAGTCGATCTTGTTCGTCATTTTCAACAAGACATTCAATCTATAGCTCGACAAATTAGAGAAGATGAAGTAGATATTTTAGTCGATCTTGATAGCGTAACTAAAAATATAACTTGTTTAGTGATGGCACTCAAACCTGCACCAGTACAAGTTACTTGGCTAGGATTTGATGCCTCTGGTTTACCTACGATTGACTATTTCATTGCCGATCCTTATGTCTTACCAGCCAATGCCCAAGATCACTATACAGAAAAATTATGGCGTTTACCTAATACTTATTTGGCAGTAGATGGATTTGAAATCGGCATCCCAACTCTGCGTAGAGATGATTTAGGCATTCCCAATGATGCTGTGATTTATTTAAGTTCTCACGGTGGCTATAAACGTCATCCAGCAACTATTCGCCTTCAAATGCGGATTATTAAAGAGGTAGCTAATAGCTATTTGTTAATCAAAGGAATTGGCGATGAAAAGTCAGTTAAGCAATTGTTTTCTCAAATAGCAGCAGAAGAAGGGGTAGATATAGAACGATTAAAGTTTTTACCGAAAGATCCTAATGAATATGTGCATCGAGCTAATTTACAAATTGCCGATGTAGCTTTAGATACTTATCCCTACAATGGTGCGACTACTACATTAGAAATTCTCTGGATGGGTATCCCGTTAGTAACGCGAGTGGGAGAGCAATTTGCAGCACGCAATAGTTATACCTTTTTACGTAATGTGGGAGTTGAAGAAGGTATTGCTTGGACTGAGGAAGAATATATAGATTGGGGTGTACGCTTAGGGAAAGACAAGGCTTTACGAGAAGAAGTTGCCTGGAAGCTAAAAAAATCTAAACAAACAGCACCTTTATGGAATGGAAAGCAATTTACTTTAGAGATGGAACAAGCTTATCAACAGATGTGGAGTAATTATATCAATTCTCTTTAGCGCGATCGCTGTTGTTGCTGACGAGGGCGAGGGGGACGAGGCGTACAAGGGGACAAGAGAGAATTTTTCTATTTGCCGATAATCCAACGGTTGGGATTGTTAATCATGTTTACCAATCCGCTTAGAACTTGATTGTAGATTACGTAAAGTTCTCTTCCTTGTTCTACAGGTAAATATTGACACTTAACCGCAAATTTTAGCCATACTTGTGTTTCTGCTGCCTTATGCGAAGCGGTATCCTTTAAGACTGCTTCGCATAAGGCAGTTTGGCAATAAAAGCAGCTTGATATCTCCTTTTACGCCAAGCTTCAGCTAGATTAGCACACACAGATCGTGAAGAACGCCTTATCTGGTCGGTTAGAGAGTAACGCTCTTCTACTGGAAATGTCTTTGATGATTTAAAGATTTTCATTGCTGCCTCAAAAGGCATTTGATAAACTACTAAATCTTCATGACTTTTAATGGATTCTTTGCCCATTTTCTCCCTTATCTCCCTTGTCTTCCCTGTCTCCTTAATAACAGAAGAGATCGCACATGGCAAAAATCAGCTATATACCTTAAGAGATTGCGCTTTAGCTTTGGCGATCGCATTTTGGTTTTCATTGTCTAAACTAATCCTTCCTTGCAGAAGAGATAATAGAAGTTCCCATTCATTTTCGGTTAGATCGTCGAGTAAAGAAACTTCTAATTCGTCAGCAATATCTACTGCTTCTTCCATTAATAAATTCATCGCCACGCTAGAAAATAGCCAGTTAGCATCTTCTCCATCGATACCATCGGTATCTATAAGTAAAGTTATTCGACTTTTATCGGTATTGCTAGACATAGTTTTCAAGACATTGGCAAAATTTTCGTAGAGAGATTCTTCTGATTGATGCCAGTCTGGGAACATAACCAGGTTAATGTCTCTTAATCCCAGTCGATCAATCAGATTTTTTGCTCGATCTTGTTGAAAGAGTTGTTGGAATAAAGCACCCATTTGAGCAGAGTAAGAGCGACTGTCTAAGAAGCTGGGGTTTTGCTGCATTTTTTGCTTAATGCGATCGCTTTTTTGCTTTCTTAATTCGGGGTTCGTTCCGAGTTTTACGGCTAACTGGATGTAAGATTCTTCGCTATCTGTGATTAAGTCTGTTACTTGTAGACTGCGTAACAAGGATGCACCTTTTTGAGAACGAGATGTTTTGCCTTCTAAGACAATTGAAGGTAAGTCTACTTTTAAAGGATCGATTAAAGAAGTCATCCCAGAATAAGGATAAGAATCTAAGTATACATCAGCGAGCTTTAAGCGTTCTTGCACGTCAGCACGATTGGGTGCTGGATCGAGGATAATTAAGCGTTCTTCTGACAAACCATATTTAGCCAAGGTATTATTGATCCGTTTACGAAAAGCAGTAACAGGATAAGAAGACGACCAATTAGGATTAAATGGATATAGTACTAAAACTGAATTGGGAACTTGGTTGATAATTTTTGTCCAAGTTAATTCTACTTCTGGAAGTATTTTGTAGAAGTTAGCACCAGAAATATAGACAACAGCATTCGGATCAATACCTAAGCTATCTCGACTAACAGAAGTTGTTGCTACAATTTGTTCTTCAGTGGCAAAATCAAAACATTGAGGAGGAATATCTAAAGTAATTAGTTTCTCTGTATAATGACTTTGAGCATTTTCCTTTGGTTCGGATAGTTTACTAGAAATGTAGTAATCTACATAACGCATTCCAGTAGATACTGGAGAGTTAGCATCAACTATTTGAATTCTTGCCAGTCTGTGAGAAGCAAGTAAGGTAATTTGATTAGTTACCGCAGTTAAGTTGGTAGAGATAAAGAGAATATCTAGATCTGCTTCTCGGATAGTTTGTACTTGTTCCTGAAGATTATTTGGCAGTATGATAAGCTCGTCTGAATGACCCCCACAATATCTTTCTAGACGATGATTGCTCATTTTTATTGGAAATAAAATTACTTCAAATAAATCTCTGTTTAGATATTTGTATATAGGTAAAGTAGCAAAAGTTTCTGTTTGCACGCCAAAATGATAAGCAAGAATCCCTAAACGTATTTTTTGCCTTTGTAGCGATCGCTCTGCAAATTCGTACTCGATAGGTAAATTCCTGTTTTTTAGATAAAATTCAATTACTTCCGCTCGTTTTTGATAGATATTTTTTAAATTGTCCTCATTAAAATATAAAGGTATAAAATTGGCTTTTTCAGCAAAATAAGTAGCTACATTCGGCCATAGTTGTGAATCAGGATTACTGAAAATGTTGCTATGAATGAAATCAACAAACTGTTCTAGATAGCGGTAGTAACTATTTGCTTCTCCTGTCTCTTGAAAATAAGCAGGAGAAAAGAGCATAAATCCTAAATAGTCTTGAAGCAGCCAATGAGGAATAGCGTTCAAATCAAACCAATCTGATAATTCACTAGGATATTGATATTGCATTAATGCGAGCAAATACTGAATTGCTTTCGGATTATCTAATTTTTCATCAATATGGGAGAGCAAGTTAGTAGCAAAAGCTTGTTCGTTATCAGTTAATTGTTTATTTCTTATTCCACTATCGAGCAATAATTTATGAGTTTTACCTATTTCACTTCTATAAGCGATCGCTATTTCTTCTGCTGGTAATTCTAGCCATAAGTCTGCAAGCTGCTTTCTTACTTGTTGCAATCTTTCTAATGCAGATAAATTGGATAAATCTTTTTGGTATTGCTCAATCCAACAAGTAAGTTCTTTAATTGAGATAGGTGCATCGATCAATTTTGTAGGAGGAAGATCGACAGCTTCTAACAAAGCTTTACTTACTTGTTCCGCCATTGATGACCAAGAAAACTTTTTCGCTTGTTCTAAACCAGCAGCAATCAAACTTTGACGAACTTCAGGCTGTTGGACATCAAGCAGTTTATCAATGAGTTCGTTTACATCATCGCTATCTACATATAAAACAGCTTCTCCTCCCACTTCAGGAATTGAACCGTTAGGACAAGTAATAACAGGACAACCACAAGCCATCGCTTCTAAAACAGGTAAGCCAAAACCTTCATATTTAGATGGATAAACTAAAGCACTCGCGCCAGAATAAGCTATTCTTAATTCATTGTCATCTAATTTGAGTAGATGAACGGTAGCATCTGGAATATAAGCTTTTAATTGTGGTTCTAGTACTAATTGACTACCTATGCAAACAATTTCAAAATCTTGGGAGTTAGGAATTTGCGAGAAAGCATTAAAGAACAAAGAAGTGTTTTTATAACCATTAACTCCTACGCGATCGCCTACTAAAACAAAGTAAGGTTTAGAAATATTGTACTTAGCTTTAAACTGATTGATTTCTTCATAATTGGCTGGTGAAAAAATATTCTGAATTCCACAGGGAGCAACTGTAACTAATTCTGAGGAAGTATGAGGAAATAACTTGAGAAGATCGCGGGCTGTGCTTTCTGAAATAGAAATGTATGCAGAAGCGTGATTTATTCCGTAGTGTTTTTCTTGCCACATAGGAATATTTAGTTTTTCGCCCAAAAGTTCAGGAATCATGTCATATGCCATAAATACTGAAGGCGTAGAAAGAGGCGTAGTGTAATAAGTGGAGATAAATAAATCGGCTTTTTCTTCATCGCAGACTTGCTGTAACATTTCTCGGTCAGCATCAGTATTGTTGTAGCTATAAGCAGGTATAGTGCGATATCTAATGCCAGGTATTTTAGGAGCAGTACCAGCGCGATCAAGGACTACAATATGTTTACCGAATTCTTTGTTTGCCCATTCTTCTAATAAAGATTTCCAGACACGAGCTATTCCATTTTGACTAAGTTGGAAAAATATTCCGTCTATTATGATTATTGGCTTTACTAAATCTATTTTTTCTGGCTGTGTATTACTAAACTGAGGATTTCGAGGTTGATAATTATTTAGATTTAGTATTCTGCTTAATTTATTTATTTGTCTTTGTTGTTCAATTATTCGGTAATCTACATAAAAATCTAAAACATTGACAGGGCAAGAAAAATGTTGTAATAAATCGCTAGATTCTTCCGCTATATAATAATCATTAATTCCATCAAAGAAAACATGTTGATAGTTTTTATTCTTTAAAAAAGCAGCAATATTATTTACTTGGCGAATATTAGTGTTAGGTAAAGTTGTTTCTATTACTAATACTGTCGGTCTGAATTTTACCCAATCCCCACCTAAAATAACTTCCTCTTCTAGTCCTTCAACATCAATTTTCAGAAAATCGATTTTTTGATTAACGTATTCTTGACATAATTCTGCCAAGGTTTTCACAGAAACAGTATGTTGAGAAACATCCAACCCTTTTTCTTTGGCTATTTTATAAGCTATTTCTTTATTTAGAGTCGAGTTTCCAAGTTGCCCTACTACCTCAAAAAAATCTAGTTTACCTGAAGAGTTACTTAGAGCAATATTTAGGTTAATATCTCTAGGGCGTTCTTGCTCAAATAAATTGTAATAATCTTTAATTGGCTCTATATTTATCCCTGACCAGCCTCGGTCGTAAAATGCCTTTGTCACCGAATCAGAAGTAGGATGTAAAGCTCCAACATCAAGATAAAAACCTTTGACTTTATATTTAAATATACGATTTAGTAAAACATCTTCAAAATTCTGAGCATAAGAAATAAAAGTCATTTTAGAGTTTCTACTACCACCGCTAAAAATATATTGTTCGGTAAAGTCGTCAGCTTCTAAATTTCTAATTATTTTGGGAGGATGTTGAAGTGGAAATTTGATTTCTTCTACAGGTATATTGGCTAAAGGACTATTATTTACTGTTGTATGAGTACCTGAACCAAAACCAATATTAGAAACCAGGTTGATTTCTGGTAGAACACATAACCCATTATTTGTCCAAAGGGTGAATAACCAAATATAATCCCAAGTGTTAAACCCTTCTTCAACCGATTGGAAGATTTTTGCCCAGTAATCAACCGCTTGTTCATTTTGCAAAACACTATTGAGCCAGCTACTATTTTTCAATTCTGACCATGATTGCATTGAATCATCATATTTAGTCCATGCCCGTCGCCAGCTTGCCCAACCCCAAATATGACTATAATGAGAAAAATAATAACTATATTCAGTTCTTTTTCGCCCAAATTGAAAATTATTTCCAGAAATCATCATGATGCGTTCATCATCACGATATTTCTCTAATAACTCCTGACAGTAAGGGAAAAAAGTGGGATGAGGAAGACAATCATCTTCTAAAATAATCGCTTCTTCTACTTGCTCAAATACCCAATCCAAACCACTACTTACTCTTTTGCGACAACCTAAATTCACATCAGAGTAATTAGTTAATACCTCACATTGCCAATCAACTTGATTAATAATTGCTCTAGCAGCAGCACATTTTTCTGCTTCTCCAGGTTTATTCGCTCTTGCTCCATCTGCAACAACCAATAATTTAGGGGGTTTAGCTTGGCGGATGGCTTCAAATACTTTTTGTGTTGTATCTGGGCGATTAAAGATAACAAATACAACTGGGGTTGTTAATTGCCAATTATCCTCATACTGATAGTTGTTCATATTTGTTGTTTGGTTATTTACAGAAGATACCAATTCTTTTTTTGCCTGTTTGCTAGTATCTTTTTCTAAAACTAAGAGAATCCCATTATTTGCAAACTCTGTTCTTCCAGGATTCATAAGTTTGAGCTTTTGCTCTATTGCAGAATCAATTTGAATTTTTAAAATTAGATCTAATTTATCAACAGTAAACAAACTTTGCTTGATTGCATCAATATAATCTTCTGTAAAAAATCTATTAATATGATTTGACTGATAAACATGATAAACAATTCGATCTGCTGTTTGTTTATCCATTTTTTGATACAAGTATTTAGCCATTTCTCCACGACTCATCAATAAATGACCCCAAGGAGGAATCGGAGAATTACCAAAATTATATTTATTCCCATTATTATCAATATTTTGTGGTAAATGATGACCATCATGGGCAGACCATATAGGCGAAAAAAGTGAGAATAATTTGCCTCCAGGTTTAAGAGCCAGAAACATTTTATCCAAAGCTAATGGTAATTTATGAATATATTCAAAAGTTGCGAGAGAAAAAATTAAATCATATTGGTTATAATATTCTTCAGGTAAATCTTCAATATTTTCTAGAAATAATTTATATTTGTCTTGTTGGGTATTGTTTTTGAATTTATAATTAGATATATTATTAATATTTTTTATTATTGTCCCTTTATGAGTTATTCCTCCCGCTTCTTGCAGTGATTCTTCATAATCTGGTGTTTCAATTCCTGTCCATGATTTCACACCAAGATAATCAAAAACAAAATCAGGAGGTAAACTTCCTCCCACTTCCAGTACATCTTTATTTTCAAATCCAACTAATTGCTGACAAACATGGGCAAAGTCAACATGATAGCTAAGGTTAAACTTAGATTGACATTTTTGGATTTGTTCTTGTGTTAGCATTTGTCCTGCCAAGATAAAATTTTTATAAGTGCTGAAAACAGTAAGCAATTAAATATAAAGGCGATTATCTTACTCTCTCCATTCTTTATCTGTTCCAATATCACCTTGTAATCTTTCCTCTCAAGTTGCAACTTCATCACCTTCTCTAGAAGAGCGATCACTCTTAATTAAAATCTCTAATTACTTGCAGCATTATCATCTTGCTTGCCTTGTCCCTTTTGCTCAACCTGCTGTTTAATCTTCGCCAAAAGAGTTTCATATTGCTCTTGTTCTGGGTTCAACCTAACTAACGTTTCTAACGGCTCAACAATACGCTCAAAATCATTCATTTGTAACCGTATTTCTACCAAACCTTGAAGTGCGACCTGGTTTTCTGGCTCTCTTTGTAATACCAACTCATAACCCCGTGCTTGTGCTTGAAGCTGCTGCGTCAAATCTTCAGCTTCAGTAGATACTTGAGTCGATTGAACTGGATTAGTCAACATACGAATAAAACCAAATCCAGCAGAACCTAAAAACGCTACAGCCGAGATTAGAGTAAAAATACGTATGATTCGCTTTTTTCGTTCTTCTTTTTTGGACATAGTACAGCTTGGAGTGAAATGGTTGCAAAACTATAACTCTTGCCCCTAACGTACCCAAATCTTTTGAAAAAACTTTCGACTTTCCCTAATAAATATTTTTTCAACAATCGCACAGGTGTTAAGGCGACTGTATATGAATTGACGTTTACAACTCCGTATGGATACCGCATAATCCTGTAAGGGGGAACCAACCTTCGCCCCTACAAACATTCGCAACACCCGAACGATAACCGAAACCGATGAAATATGACCCCTACAAACATCACAGGCGATCGCAATGTCAGGGCGATCGCGTTAGATAATTAAAATGGACGTAAAATTTGAATACGATCTCAATAAAAGTGAGATTAACCAAATTAAGCACGGAATAAACTTTGAAGAAGCACAAAAACTCTGGCAAGATCCTTTTTTATTAAGAGTACCTTCAAAATACGAAGCTGAAAAACGATATTTATTTATTGGTAAAATAGAACAAAAGCATTGGTCGGCGATCGCCACCTATCGAGAAAAAGCTATTCGTATTATTTCAGTAAGAAGAGCCAGAAAAGAAGAGGTAAAAGTTTATGAAAACCAATGAAAGTGAATTAGATCGTAAGTTTGACAACAATGAAGAAGATGTTTTAGAGTACTTCGATCTATCAAATGCCCAACGTATTAACCTCAAACAAACTAAAATCGATCTCGATTTGCCTGCATGGATGATTCAATTTCTAGATCGAGAAGCATCTAGTTTAGGTATCGATCGACAAGCAGTTATTAAAATTTGGCTTGCAGAGCGAATTGAAAAAGGAAAAGTGTCAAGTCGGTGAAGCACTCAAAACACGGTTCATTAAGGCGGGCGATCGCTAGTTCTATATTTATCTTTAAACCGATAATATAGGAAAACCTAGTTAGCTTCCACCATCATCCTAACAACATCGTGCATTACATATTTGGCTTGCCAGTTGAGAACTCGCGCTGCTTTGTCTGGGTTGCTTTTGCTAACCGCTAAATCGGTAGGTCGCAATAAACTAGAATCTGTTACTACATGGTCTTGCCAGTTTAAGCCTACACATTTGAACGCCTCTATCACAAATTCTTGTAGAGAAAAACTGCTGCCCGTGGCGATTACATAATCATCTGCCTGTTCTTGCTGTAACATCAAATACATTGCTGCGACATATTCTGGAGCCCAACCCCAATCTCTTTTCACCGAAATATTACCTAAATGTAGTTTGTGTTTGCTTCCTTTAGCAATACGGCAGGCAGCAGAAACTATTTTTTGAGTTACAAATCGCTTTGGTCTTAAAGGCGATTCATGGTTAAACAAAATTCCCGAACAGGCAAATAGATCGTAGGCTTCGCGATAGTTGGCTACCTGCCAATGAGCAGTAGATTTGGCTACGGCATAAGGGCTTCTAGGTCGAAAGGGCGTATTTTCATCGGAAGGGCGATCGCCCTGATCGCCAAAACACTCACTCGAACCTGCATTGTAAAATTTTATCGGTGCATTAATAAAGCGAATCGCTTCTAAAAAATTAAGCGTTCCCGTAGCGATACTTTCTAGAGTTTCTACTGGTTGCTCGAACGATAGACCGACCGAAGTTTGTCCCGCTAGGTTGTAAATTTCATCTGGTTCGACTTTAGAAATTACCTGTAAGACGCTACGAAAATCTGTTGGCACTAGAGACTCGAAGGTAACTTGATCTCGAATTCCTAAGCGCAATAAATTGCGAAACGACGATATTTGGGCATCCCTAGAAGTTCCGCAGACAAAATATCCTTTTTCTAGCAGTAATTTGGCTAAATAAGCTCCATCCTGACCAGAAATACCGCAAATCAAGGCTTTTTTCATAAAATTATATAATTTGAATTGACCGATGAAGAGGTGCGATCGCTTTTAATTAAAATCCTTAATTACTTGTAGCCTTATCATCTTTCTTGCCATCAACTTGCTGCTTAACTGTCGCCAAAAGAGTTTTATATTGATCCTGTTGGGGATTCAACTTAACCAACGTCTTTAACGGCTCGATAGTACCCTCAAAATCCTTCATTTGTAACCGTATTTCCACCAAACCTTGAAGCGCGATCTGGTTTTCTGGCTCTCTTTGTAATACCATCTCATAACCCCTTGCTTGCGCTTGAAGTTGTTGCGTCAAATCTTCAGCTTGACTAGATACTTGAGTTGATTGAGCTGGATTAGTCAACATACGGATAAAACCAAATCCAGCAGAACCCAAAAACGCTATAGCCGAGATTGCCGTAAAAATACGCAGGATTCGCTTTTTTCGTTCGTTTTTTTTTGACATAGTACACTTTGGAGCGAAATGCTTGCTAAACTAAAACTCCTGTCCCTAACGTACCCAAATCTTTTAAAAAAACTTGCGTCTTTCTTTAATAAATATTTATTTAACAATTACACAGGTGTTAAGGCGACTGAGACTATAAGGAACGATGAACTCTTCGCCTCGAGCAAAACTATATTTATCCCAACTTACGTGGATAAATTGATTATTAGCTGAACCATTTTTATAGCATTGTAATAATTAATAACAGCGTGAGGGGAAACGGCTGTTCGCTTCTACAACGATCGCATCTTATCTATCCATAACTAACCAAAATCCCGTGGGGAAAAACCGCGATCGCAAAGTCTCGAATATTGCTGTTGTCATTGTCTGTACAATGAACATACAATAGACAAGATGAAAGTTATTCGATGGAATCTTGCCAAAAATGAGAAGCTTAAATCTCAACGAGGAGTATCGTTTGAAGCGGTTTTGGCAGCGATGGATAGAGGGGATCTACTTGATGATTATATTCATCCGAATCAAAGTCAATATCCAAACCAGCGTTTGCTTGTAGTGCAGATTCAAGGTTACGCTTACATTGTTCCGTATATTGAAACTGAATCAGAACTTTTCTTGAAAACAATCATTCCCTCTCGCTAGGCAACTAAGCAGTACCTCAGAGAAAGCAATAACCATGAATGAACTAGATCGCGAAGAAAAAGAAATACTAAAGACTTTTGAACAAGGAGAATGGCAATCAGTTGGCGATCATACTCGTTTGGCACAACTTCGTGGCTATGCCAAGGCTACTCTAGCTAAAGATAAACGAATTACTTTGAGGCTTTCATCTTTCGATCTAGATGCTATTCAAGCAAAAGCTATCGAAGAAGGAATTCCCTATCAGACACTAATCTCTAGTATCCTTCATAAATATGCTACTGGTCTTCTGGTTGATCGACGACAAGAAGGCAGTAAATAATAATATGAGACTGATTAAACCCGATGCTGTAATATTGCGATTACCCTAAAGGACTAGCTTCGCGTCGCGCTTCGCGTAGCCTACGGATCGCAGGTTAGTAATGCTGTTTTATCTCCTCGATTTTATAAAACCATTGCCGTTGCGACGATTAATCGGTCATGCATCTCAGTAATAGTTAATAATGTCATGGGAAAGAGATCAATTACATCCAGATAATCCCTCAAAATGGTGAAAGCGATCGCCTCCCTCGATGAAGCCAAGCTCAACTATCAAAAACACCGACGTATTTACAAGTGTGCATCAATATAGAGAAAAAATAGTAGATCATCGAGAATTTCACACCTTTAGCTTAAAATGACCATAATTAATTTTACCTAAGTACTTATGAACTACCTCTAATCTTTTTTCTAATGATAAACTTCTTGAGCTGCACGATGTAACAAAGAGTGACGATATACCAATGCAGATATATCCTTCCCATAACCTCCACCAATCACGCTAGCTACAGGATAGCCTCCTGCTTTGCAGGTGCTTAAAACCATTCTTTCCCGTCGATAAATACCCCAGTCAGTCAAGGACAATTTACCCAAGCGATCGCTGACATGAGTATCTACTCCTGCATCAAATAAAACTAAATCTGGCTTGACTTGGGTCAATAAATCTCCTAGATAGCTGGCTAAAATTTGGAGGTAACCGTCGTCATCTAAACCAATGGGTAAAGGAACATCCAGATCGCTCTGTTGTTTTCTCCCAGGAAAATTTGCCTCGCAGTGCATGGAAAAAGTAAACACGCTGCTGTCATCTTGAAAAATATAGGCTGTCCCATCTCCTTGATGTACATCACAATCGATAATCAAGATCTGTTTAACTAAGCCAAGCTGCTGTAAAACGCGAGCAGCGATCGCCAAATCGTTAAAGATACAAAACCCCGATCCATAGCTAGGAAAAGCGTGATGTGTCCCCCCAGCGGTATTGCAAGCACAGCCATAGTTTAAAGCTAGCTTGGCAGCCAAAATCGTCCCGCCGATCGCAATTTGAGTTCGATGAGCCAAGGCTTTACTCCAAGGTAAACCAATCCGTCGTTGAGCTTTATATTCTAATGTTCCATTGCAATATGCCTGAACGTATTCGGGAGTGTGGACTAACTGAATTAAGTCTAAATCTGGTAATTCTGGGGCAAAAATCTGCTCTGGTTCAATCACCCCGTCTTTAATTAATAAATCCCGCAGAATTTTAAATTTGGGCATGGGAAAACGATGAGCATCAGGCAGTGGCGCAACATAATCGGGATGATAAACAACGGCAAAACCAGATCGCATTAACTATTTTTTCGCTCCAAATATTTCACCGAGTAATAGTCTGTCAAATATTAATTGATGGGTTGAGGTTAGGTAGTGGGTAGTGGGTAGTGGGTAGTGGGTAGTAGGTAGTGGGTAGTGGGTAGTGGGTAGTGGGTAGTGGGTAGTAGGTAGTGGGTAGTGGGTAGTAGGTAGTGGGTAGTAGGTAGTGGGTAGTCCTAAAGGATAAGCTTCGCAAATAGGTAGTGGGTAGTGGGTAGTAGGTAGTGGGTAGTCCTAAAGGATAAGCTTCGCAAATAGGTAGTAGGTAGTGGGTAGTCCTAAAGGATAAGCTTCGCAAATAGGTAGTGGGTAGTAGGTAGTCCTAAAGGATAAGCTTCGCAAATAGGAAGTG
>NZ_PVWF01000224.1 GCF_003003995.1 Pleurocapsa sp. CCALA 161
AAACCTTCTCTCGATCTAGAGCCGAAAGAATTATTGGCACTACCTTCTGCTACTTTCTAACTTTGTCGAACTCACGTAAACAAAGGTAATAACAGGAGATTTTTAGATTATGGGTTATCTTGTCAAAGATAGACTAGAGAGGCTAGAAAAAGCTATTGATAACTGGGTAAGTACTATGTTTCGTCAAACAGCTAAGATGGAAAAGTTAAATGAGCAGCTGGCAGAAATACAGTGTGAACTAGTAAGGCTTAGAAAAATAGTTGAGCCTAAGTCAAGGTCTAGGTAGGTGTTCTAAAAGTGTTAAACAAAGTGTTTAACACTTTCTGGTTATGTACAGGGCTGCCGAGGTTACTCCTGCCCTGTGTCGCTTTCATCTCTAGCAAAATCAATTTTAGCCAGTTCGGTTTCAGCTTGAGATTCTGCCTTAGCCTCATCTTTCTTGACCTTCTCAGCATCCAAAAAGAGTTTAGTTTCGTCCTCAAGCTGCTTGCGCTCCGCCTTAAGTTGAATAATATTCTCTTTTGTTTCGATTACCTCTTCACTGACTTCGGCGATCGCGCTAGCGCCTTCAGCTAAATCTCCCAGGGTGTTAGCTAGTCCTTCTAGTCTCCTTTGAGCCTGATTTTGAGGGTTAACCTTCTCCTGCATTAAATCGTAAGCATCTTCATAGACCGCCCCTGCCTCTCTTAGAGCATTGCCTATTTTCCCTGTGTTCTCAGCAGTTAATTCGGCTACATTACGAGCAGAATCAAATAGGCTTCTGGTCAGGTCAAGTACGTTAGCTGCACTTTGATAGATACGATTAGCAGCAGCTATTTTCTTGGTTAAAGCTGCGTAGTTCTCCGAGCCTATGACAGAGCTAATTAATTCAGTCATCTTAGCTCTGATAACGGTATTAACATCTATAGGATTGTCCTCGCTGTCTTTGATACCTATTGCGTTTAAAACGCTGCTAGTAGCATCTCCAATAGTTTGACCTAGGTTGCTGCTTAACATAATGGCGTTATGAACAACTAGAGCGGTAGTAATACCATTAAGTATCTTATCAGCATGGGTAGCCTTCCAGGCTTTATCAGCAAACCCCTGTACTGCCTCTAGTCCATACTTAGCGTGGCGAACAGCCTCATTAGTATTCTTGACGTAGCCTAGTATGGCTGCTCCTTGGAGCAAGTCAAGACCTGCAAGTTTTGCATTAAGACCGTCATTCATTCCTTGTAGTCCTTGAGTTGGATTAGGATTAGTAGGCGTAGGCGGACAACTACCCCCATTAAGGCTGTTACAGATACCCGTCTGGACACCCTTGGCTATTTTGGGTTCTGAGGTGGCATCAGCTATGTTATCTAGACGAGGGACAATCATACTGCCAAAGATAGCAGTTAGGTCAGTAGCTACACCTGTACGTATTCCTGTCTGTAAGTCTTCTATTTGTTCTGGGGTCACGGCGTTAGGGCTTATCCTGTCTAAAAGTGCTTCAAAGCGATCTCTAAAGGTTTGAGGGTTATTTTGTAAATCTTCTCTGGTAATAGTCGTAGGTACAGGTGTGGTATTCAAATCGGGGCTACTAAGCTTATTAGTTAGTTCTAAGACTCCCGTTTGGGCTGCTGCTGCTTGACCCATAGCTGCTGCACCGCTTCCGCTTCTCCTGTTCTTTGCTGCTCTATGCTGTTCAATAATGAGTTTTGCTGAGGCTAGCTTTGACTTTATTTCTTTTAACAGCGCTTCCTCTTCGTCCTCTTGCTCCAAAGCGTCCAAGTCTTCTCTTAGGTCTTGAAAAGCATATTGCATATTTCTGCTTTCTATCTCGTAAATCAGCATCTTCTCTTCGAGAGCATATGTTTTTCCCTCTAAAGTAGCTATACGACTATCCTGACTTTCTATATCAGCCTTAAGTATTTCAATTACTTCTAGAGCAGAGTTTAATTGTGTTTCAACTGAATCAAGAGTCTTAGTGAATTCTACCTTAGCCTCTGTTAGTTCATTTTGCAGATTAGCTATTTCTTGCCTGGCTTCTACATTTTGTACCTGTAGCTGGTAAATAGTCTGATTAGCGTCTTCAAGCTTGCTGTAGATATCTGAATTCTGACTCCTTAACTGCGATATATCACTTTGGGCAATATACACCTGTTGCTGAGTATTAGCGATAACCGCGTTTTGATTTTCAATGTCTTGACTAGCAGCAGCTATTTCTCCGTTGTTTTTTTCATATAGGCGAAGCATGGTATTATTTATCTGGTCTAAAGCTTGTCTAGACCCTGTTGCTTCTGCTTCAATACGAGCATCCATAATATCGACAGTTGCTTTATTTAAAGCCAGAGTTCCTGCTATTTGAACCAGATTCCCAAGTAACATTATCGAACCTCCCGATGTTCCTCCAACCTTAGCAGCCGTTTGGGCTACACCTGCACCGTTCCCTGCTGTGTTAGCTACAGCGTTTATTCCCGCTAAACTTCCAGTAGTACCATTACCGAATTTGGCTTTAATACCCGTGTTCATCGATGCCAGCTTTTGCCAAGTAACACCTGTAGCTGCTCCCTCTAATATGATGTCTGTGACTGCTTTGGGTGCAACATTCTTCGCCATACCCAGTAAGGTTACACCTACCCCCGCTTGAAGCACTGCATTACTTGCTCCTTTCGCAAACAAGTCTACCTTGCTTCCGTCTTCCTTTTCCCCTAGAACAGCATTAAGCTGGTCGCGTAGTTCCTGTAACTCTGCTTTGGTTGCTAGTTCATCACAAGTAGGCATAATTAGT
This sequence comes from Pleurocapsa sp. CCALA 161, assembly GCF_003003995.1. Classification (GTDB taxonomy): domain Bacteria; phylum Cyanobacteriota; class Cyanobacteriia; order Cyanobacteriales; family Xenococcaceae; genus Waterburya. The sequence continues at coordinate 2,753 of NZ_PVWF01000224.1, forward strand.
TACTATTTATTGTAGTTAAAAACCGATATTCCGTCTGAGCCGTAGCAGCATACGTAGCTACCACAATCGACTGAACAAGTATTGGGAGGACATTGACCTGCACATTGAACTAAAGGACACGTAGACCCTTGCTGGATATAGACTTGCTGCCCGTTTTTATATGCCGTAAATGTGCAATTTCTTATACAGTCTAGAGGTTCGGGCTTTAGTGGTCTGTACTCCGTTGTAATGACAGAATTGTTTAAAAACAATCTCGCATTATACCGTTTGAAAGACCCAGGAGAAACTTCGTAATAACCTGCCTGACTTGGCGAGGAGATATAAAAAGATGTTGATCGAGTCCGAGTTACTCCTCCATTAAGGACTAAAGCGATTACCCGCGATCCTTGCCAGTCAGCTAAAGTTGTTATGCTTCCGTCAGAATTCATAACTTCTGGATAAACTGGGTTTTGATGGAAAAGAGGCGTATCAATCCGTCTGTCATCTGGGGTTGTAATAGTTCCTGAGACAGTTTTGTCTGCATACCCTCTAATAAACCGAGGGGTAACGCAATTGTTGTTATTATCTCGATCGCAATCTACTAAGTATTCGCGAAGCGTAACCGTAAAACTTACCTCGTAGCCAACAAAGCATTGTCCTCCACGAGTTTCCAGTTGATACGAATCAGCGTCAAGAAACTGCCAAGAGCTTGACTCACTGTTTTTAAAAGAAATACCTGAAGTGCATTGTTCAACCATTTATATACTTGTCTGAACTCCTGGTTAATTCACTTGAGGATCAATCTGGTCAACACTAGGAATTCCTGCTAGCCCTGCATCAAGATAGAAGCTAACGGTAAACGACCGTCTTACTTGCCCGTCTCTTTCCCCTGTAGCAATGCTCTTTCCTGCATCGGTTATATAAACCTTTTGAGTCGGATCGGTGTTAACTGTCGCTCCTTGATTCTGCATCAAAATCATTAGGATACCGTAAAGCGTCTGAGTAGCGTTAGGACTAACGTTACTGTTTAGCCCTACTCCTATTGGTAGTTCGCCATAATTATCTGTATCAAAAAAGCTATTTTTGCTAATCTTTACGATATAACCATCAATTTCATCAGGATCACCCAAAGCGTCGTTACCGAAAATTTCTTGATAAGTAAAACTTGCCATATTTAATTAACCTAATTGTTTGTATCTAAGTAGGTATTCTAAAAGTGTTTAACACTTTGTTAAACACTTTCTAGGTACGACCTCACTAAGGTCATTTTTATTAGTATACTTGTACTAACTTAGAAAGTCGAGTTAATCAAGAATGGCAAATAATGATATTGAACTAT
>NZ_PVWF01000225.1 GCF_003003995.1 Pleurocapsa sp. CCALA 161
GTAGTAGGTAGTAGGTAGTAGGTAGTAGGTAGTAGGTAGTAGGTAGTAGGTAGTAGGTAGTAGGTAGTAGGTAGTAGGCAGTAGGTAGTAGGTAGTAGGTAGTAGGTAGTAGAAATTTTTCATTTCATTTAGGATTGCTATATCAACATCACTCTGTTAAGTCCAGAATTTACCACAATTTAATTGCCATCACTAGTCGAACAAGAACCCGTCTCCTTTCACAAAATCCTCAACCTTTTAATTTATTCTAGAAACGTGAATTAAAGAGCGATCGCCATACAGGTTTAGTCTACAAGAGAAAAATAAAATGCTTAACTGGAATATAGTCGTTGATGTACAGGAACACAGTTTTAGCCGAGCCTATTTATTGCTTGAAGAATTCGGCACAGTTTTTCAAAGTGACTTTGAGAATATCTTGCTGATGAATGTGAATAGTATTCCTGAGTTTTTAGATAGCTTAAACAGCAAATTATTACAAGATCCTAGTTTAAAAAAAGTTTTTGCACGAATTGTACCCGTTACTTCTACTTTTTCTTTCCAATCGGCAGCTGAGTTTGAAACCAAAGCAAAAGATGTGCTGATGGAATGGCTGTCAATCTTAGCAGGAAAAAGAATCTACGTCAGAATGCATCGCAAAGGTTTAAAAGATCGCCTCGACGGTAACGAAGAAGAAAATCATCTCGATCTGATCATTCTGCAAGAACTAGAAAAATTAGGCAAACCAGGACAAATTAGCCTAAAAGATCCTGAAGCGATCGTATTTGTAGAAACTATTTCGCAACAGGCTGGACTCTCCTGCTGGACTTGTCAAGATTTAGAAAACTATCCTTGGCTAAAATTAAACCTATCTGAACCCTGACTTTTTAATCTAAATTACTGAGGTCACGCACTAATCAATCTACTACCTACTACCTCTGTAATTTATACTCAGATAGATCTTCCTCAAAATCACTAGGTAATTCTAGTTGATTCATCTGTTTGATTGTTTTTGGGTCTATTTGCAACACATCGCCACTCAGATAAGGTTCTGGATGATTCAAGATTGCTATTTCTCTTTCTAAGTCTTCTCTTCCAGCCTGAAAAAATCTTTCAGATTCAGTTGGGGTATACAAGCCATTCAGCAGATCAAAATTAAGATGATCCTGTGCTTTGACGGCGATAGCTGCAAGAATTTCGATCATTACTGCCAATACCAAAGTATTGAAACAACTAATAGTCAAACTTTTCTTGTTGGTTTTCATTTCGCTCTGCTTCAATCAGGGATAGCTCTTCTACCTTAATTCTACTAAGAATAATTTACTTCGGATGTAGCAGCCAAGCGATCGCCTGTTGAGCTATTATTTCCTTGAACGACCAGAACAGAACAGGGAGTATGATGAATTACATAGTTGCTAACGCTACCTAAAAATATTTCTGATATATTCCTTTGACTCCGACGACCAATTACAATTACATCTGCACCCCAATTCTTAGCCAGATCGCCAATTCCCAAATTACAGTTGCCGATCTGGCATTCATATTTATAACGCACGCCATGCTGTTTAGCTGGTTCTGCCAGCGCTTTGAGCCAATCATTGGCAATTTCAACTTCTGTTTCTAAACGCTGGTGATGCCAGTAGCGATCGCCTGATAAATTAAGATCGTACAAAGTGCCAACCCCAACCCAAGGAGATACATCTTGCATCTGCCAGTCAATAAAGTGAACTAACAATAACTCGCTTTCTGGCTGTGCTAAAGATAAAGCAAAGTTGAAAACCGTTTCTGCTTCTGGGGAACGATCTAGTGCTACTAATATTTTTGCAAACATAATTTTTTCTCGTTATAAATAATCAAGTAAGTAATAATGACTAACCATCATCATTTCTTATACTTCCATCAGGCATAATCGTCTGATCAAATTTAGCGCCACTTAAATTTGCCCTTTCCAAATTGGCATCTGTTAAATTTGCTCCCCGCAGATTTGCCCAAACCAACTGTGCATGTTCGAGATTAGCATTCCTTAAATTTGCTCCACTTAAATTAGTGTGATTCAAGGCAGCATGACTCAAGTTAGCATTTTCTAGATTTGCTTCAATCAAACTAGCTTGATACAATTTTGCTTGGTTTAAATTGGCAGCATAAAGAATTGCTCGGTTTAAATAAGCTCTTTCAAGATTAGCTTTACTCAAAATAGCCCGATTTAAATAGGCATCACACAGATTGATAGTCGCTAACTGCGCTTTATGTAAACAAATATGTTTTAAGTGCGATCGCGAAAAATCTCTCCTACCTGCTAAATATGCAGCTTTAAGCAACTCCACCTTAATGGCATTACTGTAATTATCTAATTCCTGTTTTGTAATTACCTCAACCATTAATTTCTACCTCCCTAATCTTCTGAGCATTTAACTTTGGCTAAGAAATCGCAGATATGATCTCTTAATAGATAATCGTTTTTTGCCAATTCGCATTCGGCACAAATCCATCTTTAGGTTCAAGATAAGAAAAAAGCTTGAAGAACTTGTGAGGATTTTGGGAAAATATTAGTCAATAATAGGTGGGTTGTAGTGGTAGATGATAAAAGTTAGAGTCATTTCAAATAGAAACCAGACGAATAGTACAAGCTGGCAAATTTACCGTAAAGCTTCTGATTTCTGACTATATGCGCAATGGTACGCGCACCCAAGCGCTTATCCGAAGGTGTATCCTTTAGGACTCGCTACTCGCTACTCATTACTTATTACTTATTACTCAATTGTTCAAGTAACCTATTTGAAACGGATTTATTATGACTTCCATCTTTAGCTCAATTCTTGCTGCAACATATTTTGATAAATTTGGGGTAAATAATTGCTCATAGAATTAGTCTCAATTCCATATCCCAAACTAGTCCAAGTTCCTGAAAGTAATTGAAGTACTTGGGTTATTTCTCCCTGTCGCAGTAGATCGGCAATATCCACATCCCAAGCCTGAGAATCACTAAGCCAAGCATAAACTACAGCATCTTGATATTTAGCCTCAAAACTATAGCTTTTCCAGCGCCAAAAACCCGAAGGATGAGGATGATATCGCTGTGCTGTTTGATTCCAGGTAAAATCGAGCATTTGATAACGTCCCGCAGCGGTAGTGCAGTTACCAGTATTCGGCCCTGTGACAATAGTGACGCAAAGCTGGGGATGCTTACTGAGATCTTTAACTTGCTTTCCGCCATAAATTACGTTGTAAGGACGACTAACATTTGCTTCGCTAGCTGTGATAGTCCGCATCAAGGCTCTAATATAGGGATCTCCTCCCCTCATAGCCAGAGGTTGAGTGCCATGTATAGTAGGTGTAAAATTGCGATCGCCAAGCGTACCCGAAGGATAATCGCCTTTTGCTTCAGATTGCCCTAAATGGCTTTGTCCATAAAGCTTAGATAAGATTTGTCCAGAGCGCTGCCATAAGAAATCTCTTTGAGGTTGGCTGATATTTGCCAGTTTCCCCAGCAACAATATCAAACAACCGAGGAAGAAAATTTTCTGGGCTTGATTAGCTAACTGCATCTATATTGATCGCTTAACGACAAAAGATATTCTAATTATTATTTAATTATTATTTGCTAACTGTTCTACTTCGGTAGTAATCTGCTGGATTTGGGCTTTGATGGTTGCTGCTTCTTTGGTAATAGATTCAGCAGTGGCTATTTTGCTCGCCAGTTCTTCCTGTTGAGGTCTAATTACATTGGCAAACTGTTGTAGACATTTATTTAATTCTGCTGCCAGAGCATCCTTAAGACTCTTGGTGTAGTTTTCTTGAAGACTGCGATAATTTTGTTCTAACTCTGCCTTGAGTTTTCTCCGTCTTCTGGGCAAAGCATCAAAGCTCATTAAGCTGAATAACCCCGCCACCACAAAAGCTGTAGCATCTGCTGAAATTGTATTAAATATTAGCTGTCCACCCACCCCTGTTGCTGCTGCGGTAATTCCCAGTCTCCAAAAGCTATCTAAACCTTCTTCTGTCGCCAACTTGATTTTGGTAGCAAATTCATCGCTATTTAAGCGGTCAGTATTAATCGCTGGAAGTGCTAGAGTATCCTCAGACAC
>NZ_PVWF01000226.1 GCF_003003995.1 Pleurocapsa sp. CCALA 161
TCTCAAAATATTGCTGCTGCCGAATATTGGGTAACTCATATACGTCAACCAGTGAGATTTGCCGATAGTATTAATACGTTAGACCAAGAGAATTGTTCTATTTTCTTAGAAATCGGACCAAAGCCTGTTCTATTAGGGATGGGAAGTCAATGTCTTCTGGAATCTCAAAAGCTATGGTTGCCTTCTTTGCGTTCTGGAGTGGAAGATTGGCAACAAATGCTACAGAGTTTGGCACAGTTGTACGTAGAGGGAATAGAAGTAGATTGGGCAGGAGTTTATAGTTACAATTGCGCTAATAAGGTAGCGCTACCAACTTATCCTTTCCAAAGGGAACGCTATTGGATAGAAAACAACAAAGCCAATTATCAAACTAAAGCTTTATCGCAAGCGAAAAAAATACATCCCTTACTCGGTCAAAGATTACGGATACCGTTTTCGTCACAAATTCGCTTTGAATCTCAACTAGGAATTCATTCACCCGCACACCAAGACCATCATCGATTGTTTGACATTGATATTGTCGCTGCGGCTTCGCACATTTCCCTGGTTTTATCAGCAGTGTACTCAGGATGGAAAACCAGGAACTGTATCATAGAAGAGTTGTTGTTTTCAAGACCTTTGGTTCTGCCATCTAAAGAAATACGTATAGTTCAAATTGTTTTAGAGGCAGAAAATTTCAACGAATCTTCCTTCAAAATTATTAGTTCTGTCCCAGGGACAGAAAATCAAGATTCATCTTGGTCAGAACATGCTTCTGGAAAAGTTCGTTTAAAACAAGCTACCTCGGCAAAACCAACAGCATCTCCAGAACTAGAGAAGATACAACAACGATGTAAGCAAACAGTAACAAAAAATAAGTTTTATCTCGATCTATATCAAGCAGGATATACCTTGGGAACGGCTTTTCAATGGATAAGTAAGATGTGGGTGGGAGAAGCAGAAGCTTTAGGAAAGATGGAACTACCAAAGTTACCAGATGAAGTAGATGATTATCAACTCTACCCAGGTTTATTAGATTCCTGCTTCCAGGTGCTGAGCAGATGCTGGGAGTCAGACAATTTTCTAGGAAAAACCGATAGAAATCAGTCACTCTTTATTCCTTTCCAAATACAAAGTTTTCAATTCTTTCATCGCCCTCGAAGCAATAGATTATGGTGTCATGCTCAAAAAAACCATAAATACGATGAAAAAGATGGAATATTAGCAGGAGAGTTACTCATCTGGGATGAAGGTGGAAATATAGTGGCTCAAGTAAAAGGTTTTGAAGTAAGAAAAGTTTCTCAGGAAGCTTTGTACAAGAGTTTGCAACCTGATTTGAACAAATGGTTTTATCAGATCCACTGGCAAGAATCATCTTCCCCGAATCCTGTTATATCTTCAGAGAAAACTGGAACCTGGTTGATTTTTGCCTCAGCCAATGGGTGGGGAGAGCAAATAGCCAAAAGTCTTCAACAACAGCATCAGTGTGTTCTTGTCTATCCTGGTCAAGGATATCAGCAGCTAAACGAGCGTCATTATGAACTCTGTCCTACTAGACTAGAAGATTTCCGAAAACTAATTCAAGAAGTAGGACATCAACAGACTTTAGTAGGTATACTCCATCTTTGGAATTTAGATACCACTATTGATGCCTTGTCAAAGGCTCAAGAATTAAGTTGCGGTAGTGTACTTCACTTATTACAGGCTATAACTTCGGAGTTAGGAGTCGAGTTGCCTTCAATGTGGTTAATAACTCAAGGAGCCCAAAAAATTACTGACGTAGCTGCCGTGCAACCACAACAGGCTTCCATATGGGGATTAGGGCGAGTAATTGCCTTAGAACAACCAGAATTAAACTGCCGTTGTTTAGATCTAGAAGTCGGTGTTAAGCAAGAAGAAGCTATCAAAATTTTAGTCTCAGAACTACTATCTCCTGATATAGAAGACCAGATTGTCTATCGGCAAGGATTGCGTCGGGTCGCTCGATTAACTAAAGCCAGATTGAAACCTGAGAACAAGTCAAAATCTGAAGACAAAGTAATCATAAAGAGCAAAGGTACTTATCTGATTACAGGAGGATTTGGTGCTTTAGGATTAGAACTTGCACAGTGGATGGTAACTGAGGGTGCAAAACACATAGTCTTAGTTGGACGCAGTGAACCAAATAAAACTGCTGTTCAAAAGATCGAGGAATTAGAAAAAGCAGGAGCTAATGTGTCGGTTTTAAAGGGAGACATTTCGCAGCAAGAAGAGCTAGTCCATATCCTAGAGCAAATTGAGGCATTTTTACCTCCACTACAAGGTGTTATTCATGCGGCTGGAATTTTAGATGACGGACTACTATCGAGCATGAAGTGGGAACAATTTACCAAGGTTATGGCACCCAAAGTACAAGGAAGTTGGCATCTTCATCAGTTGACCCAACATTTAATGCTGGACTTCTTTGTTTGTTTTTCCTCTATGGCTTCTATACTCGGCTCTCCTGGTCAAGGAAACTATGCTGCCGCTAATGCCTTTATGGACGCTTTGGTCTATCATCGTCAAAGCACGGGATTGCCAGGTTTGAGTATAAACTGGGGACCTTGGAGTCAAGGAGGTATGGCAGCTCGGCTAGCTCGTTCTCATCAAATTCGCTGGCAGAAAATGGGAGTTGATTCTATTACTACAGAACGAGGTTTACAGGCACTATCTCAGTGGCTTAATCAGTCAGTAGCACAAGTATCTGTTATGCCTATTAGTTGGCATAAATTCTTACAACAGTTTGAAGGTAAGAGTATTCCACCAATCCTATCCAATATGCCTGGAATCGCGACCCAAAACCAATCAGTTCCAAGAGAAAGACAAAAACTAGAGGAATTTAAAGAGCAGTTAAAATCATTAAATCAGCCACGGCGAGTTCAACTACTGATTAATTATCTTACTGAGATTGTCATCAAAATTCTAGGTTTATCTCAAAATAATCTGCCTAATCCGAGAAAAGGATTCTTTGACTTGGGAATGGATTCTTTGAGAGCATTAGAATTAAGCAGAGACTTAAAATCAGATTTAGGAATTGCTCTCTCTTCAACGGCTGCTTTTGAATACGCCAACATTGAGGAGTTAGCTATGTACTTGGAGACAATTCTGCCTTGTCAGGAGTACGAAGAAGATCCATCTGAACCATCAGATAAAGTTTCCGATTCTAATATTTTCTTATCAGAAGTCAGTCAGTTATCTGAAGAGGAACTAGATGAATCTATCGAACAAGAGCTGAGCGATTTAAAAGATAAACTTATTTAGTAGCGAGGTCAGATTATGAGCAGAAATTCTTTAGAAAGTTCACTTTCCAATAAGCAAAGTGTTCTATTGGCACTGAGACAAGCTAAGATTCAGCTTAGCGAATTTGAGCGCGAAAAAAGAGAGCCGATAGCTATTATTGGCATGGGATGCCGCTTCCCAGGAGGTGTAAATAGCCCCGAGTCTTATTGGCAGTTGCTTCGTAACGGGGTAGATGCGATTACTGAGGTTCCTTCTCAACGCTGGAATATCGATCACTACTATGACCCCGATCCATCAGTTGCTGGAAAGATGTATACTCGTTGCGGTGGCTTTCTTGAGCAATCTATAGACTTATTTGAGCCTGAGTTTTTCGGCATTTCCCCACGCGAAGCAATGAAATTAGATCCCCAGCAACGACTTTTATTGGAGGTTACCTGGGAAGCAATTGAAAATGCTGGTTTCTCATCTTCTCAACTCCGAGGCAGTGCTACGGGTGTTTTTATCGGTATGAGTACTCACGATTACGAATACCAATCTTTTAGCTCTGATTTTAGCAGCATTGATGCCTATAGTATATTAGGCAGCGCTCAATGTATTGCTGTAGGTCGCATTTCTTATCTTTTAGGTTTTAATGGACCGACTTTTCAACTTGATACGTCTTGTTCCTCATCTTTAGTGGCTCTTCATCAAGCTTGTCAGAGTTTGCGAGCTAAAGAATGTAACTTAGCTTTGGTA
>NZ_PVWF01000070.1 GCF_003003995.1 Pleurocapsa sp. CCALA 161
GCTCCCGACTTCTTTTTTTCTTCTAGTTCTCAAACTCTCTTGACAACTGCTTTTCAGACTTAAGTTGTGACCAATGACTTAGGACAGGTTAAGCTCTGACCAAAGGAAATCCTTTAGGATAGCTTTTATGGATATTTGAGCTTTTTCATTGACTCTTAGAATATTTTTGCTCTTTCCAGCTACTTTTAAGAATTGGTATGATATCTAATTTCTGCGTAAAAATTTGGTAATGAAATTAGAATAACTAATACTCGTTACTTATTACTTATTACTTATTACTTATTACTTATTACTTATTACTTATTACTTATTACTTATTACTCGTTACTTATTACTTAATACTCATCCCTGAACAATTTGCTTGATTGTCGTAAAAGTTTCCACGCTAATTAGACCTTGGCGATAACCTTTTTGGTTTGACATGCCTAAAAATACATCGCTTCCTTCTTGAGGAATACGAGAAAACTTGGGAGAAGTATTAATGTATACTAACGCGCTCTCAATACTTTGAACAAATTGCTGTCCTTCTTGATAAGATCTGGTGATAATTGAATCTGCATGACCACTACTGTAGCGGTTAATCCAAGCTACTGCTTGAGACAAGCTATCTATCTGACGAAATGCGATCATTTTAGTTAAATATGGTTTACGCCATTCTTCAGGTTTCATGAGGGATAAAAAATCAGGAAATTGTTCGACTAATGCTTCATCTCCCCGCAGCTTGAATCCTGACTGTTGCAGATTATTAAACAACGATTGCAACATCGAAGATTTGACTTCTTGGTTAATCAATACTTTTTCGATCCCATTAACTGCGTCTGGTTCACCATCATGACTATCGACAATCATCTGACGGGTTAGCTCTAGGCTACCGCTTTGTGACCAGTATAGATAACAATTACCGATAGCAGTTCTTAATACTGGTGCGGTTGCTTTTTCTGCCACCTGTTGTACTAGGCTTGGGCGACCATAAGGGATCACTAAATTGATATAGCGATCTTGAGTAACTAACTCTTGGACTGAAATACCCATTTCAGCAGAAATATTTTCAACTGTTCCTGTAGGTAACTCCGTCGATGCTAATGCTTTTTGGATGATGCTGGCAATGGTCTGGTTAGAATTACTAGCAGTACTGCAACCTCTTGTGATTAGGCTATTTCCTGTTTTTAAACAAAGTCCTGCGGCGATCGCTGCTAATTCAGGAAAGGCTTCATAGATCAAGGCGATAGTTCCCAAGGGAACTAACTGACAATAGGTTTGAGAGGGTTCTAACTGATAAGGAGCGTTAATTAAACGTCTGGTTGGATCTGCGGCTTGGGAAAGTCGCTTTAAAATAGCAATTGTCATCTCCAATCGCTCTGGCGTTAGCTTTAACCAGTCAGCTATCGGCTCAGAGATCGCCATTTCACGGCTCATTTCCAGGTCAAGGGTATTCGACTCTAATATTTCATCGCAACTACTTTCTATTGCTTCTGCTATGGCTAATATTCCTAGTCTTCTTTTTGAACCCGATATTTGAGCAAGTTTGATAGCAGCTTTATGAGATTTTTGAACTATGGTTAGCATTCGATCTGATGAACTTTGTATACCTTTGCTATTAATGCCCATAGATTACAAACAGCGATAGAACTAATAAGATAATCGAACGGAAAAACACCACCATCCAGGAAATGATACTCTGAGCATTTAATCAACGCAACATTTACGATAGTATCACTACTACCAGAAGACTCAGACCCAGCAATATAGCTAAAATGATTAGTAAAGACCCTCTCGTCCAACGTGTGTAGGCGTTTTGCCAACCATGACCAGTCCACCTCCAAGATTTTTTTTGGTAAACAAAAGATAATTGCTCTATTGTCTGACCGTCTTTTTTAACGACAAACAACTGTTGACAGCGATCGCAACCCAAAGCTTCAGTCAAAATAATCGGTTGTAACTTTCCGTTTCTTCGACAAGGACAGGGATATTCGCAAGTTAAATCTATTGTGTGTATTTTATATGGACGCACTCTAATCGACTGGGATTTATAACGTTAGAGGATAAATCAACTTGGTTGTTTGTTGATATGAAATGAATATCTTATCTTCTTTGACGGTCGCTCTACTCCTCAATCCAATTTTATCGAACTATTAGCTGTTGAGCATTAAATTGTGCTTTAACTCTAGCGCAAATAATTAGGGACAAGTTGGGGATCAACAAAACTCAAAACTGCTGTCTCGGATTTAGCTTAATACTAGAGCCATTGTTAAAACATAAGATTTAAGCGGGTGAAGGGATTCGAACCCTCGACATTCACCTTGGCAAGGTGACGCTCTACCACTGAGCTACACCCGCGTATAACTAATTCTTAAAGAATTGTTATTATGCACAGCTGTTTAAAGCTTGTGCTATCTCGCCAGTTATTAGTATGCCAGATTATCAACAGTTTTTCAAGTAATTATTTAAAAGCCGATTTTAGGTAGGTAAATTATTCTGCCCAATCGTCTTCTAGGGAGAAATCGGTTTGTTTTTGCAATAAAGATACAGCAAGAGCGATCGCTTTTTGGGTATTAGAATCACTTTCTTGCTTGAGCGCAGTTTGCAGTGCAGCTAGAGAATGGCGATCGCCAATTTTCATCAAAGACAAGGCAGCCGACTTGCGTGTTTGTGGTTCAGGGTGATGTAGTAGTTCAAGTAAAACAGGAATTGCGGGCTGATATTTTAAATTACCCAAGACTGCTGCTGCCTCACTACGAACATCAGTGACGTTATCTTTGAGGGCATTTACGAGTAAATCTAATGATTGGGTATCATGATGATCTTCTTCTGCTACTTTGGCGATCGCTCCTACTACGGCAGATCTAACTTCTGGCGAGTCAGAATTATAAGCTTCATATAGCTGATCTTTTGCTTGAGCGCCAATAAAAGCTAGACCCCAGGCTGCATGACCTTTATTACTTTCGCTCGAATTAGGCGATGCTAATACTTCTAAGAGGGGTTTTACAGAAGGGATGCCAATCCGAGCTAATGCGCCAATAGCCGAAGCTTGAACCACCGTATCTTGATCGTGGAGTAGTGCCTGAATCAGATGAGGTACAGCAACAGGATCCTCAATCAAGGTTAAGGTTTTGCCCGCAGCTCTTCTCACCACCTCATTAGAGTGATGTAGTAAAGCCTCGATTAAAATGTCTACCGCCGGTTTTCCTACCACTCCCAAGGCTTCGGCAAAGCCTAAACGAACTAAACCTCTGGTATCCCCTAAACATTCCACCATTTGCGCGATCAGCTGTTGGTCTTGATGATTAAAAGTACCGTTAGTCAGTTGCTGATTTATTCTGGCTAATAGTTCATCTGTTTCTTCATGGGATAATATTTGACCATTTTGGGCGGAATTAGGAGTATTGGTCATTTAACTACTCGCACTTAAATTAGCCTGTTGTTCTTTGAGTCGTTGTAGTTTGGCATCAATATCTGCAAGCTGTGGCTCTAGTTTTGCCATCGTCGCTTTCTTGGATAGCTTGGCTTTTTTGGCTGCTTCTGTAGTTTCGCTAATTAAGCGATCTCGATATTTTTCAAATTCGACAATTAGATCGGCTAAATCTGCTGCTGTTACTGTATTTTCGCTCATCTACTTAAATTCTGATTGAATTATTAATGCTGGGGATTTGAACGGTTTTTAATTAAATTAAGTCGTCTGCTCCCATCGGCTATTGCCAATTGTTTTCTTAGAGTAAACTACCAAGGGTTAACCCAGGCAATAAGCTTTAAACTATTTATTAATTAAGAAACGATTATAAAATTTCCTCAAGTAATGGACAATAGATTTTCTAACATATTCAATTTAACGGAAGACCAGGCGATCGCTTTATTAAAAAAGCCGTTAAATACTGAAGATGGTACATCTGAGCGTTATGTTGGTGCAGCACACCTAATTAATTTCCCTACAGAAAGGTCAATCAATGCCCTAATTGAAGCAATTAAAGATCTCGATCCAGCTTTAGCCAATCGCATCGCCAGAAGAAAAGCGGTGGAAAGCTTAGGGCGTTTAAAGGCGACACAGGCATTACCAATACTCAAAACTTGTCTTGCCGATCCTGACCCCTTAACGGTTGAAAATGCAGTTTGGGCAATTGGTGAAATTGGCACAGAAGATGAGTCGATCCTAGAAGCGATCGCCAATTTATTGACAAAACCACATCAAACCTACCGCGTAATTATTCACACTCTGGCAAATTTTAGTTACCTCCCTGCACTCGAACGCATTCAACCCTTTGCTATTCATGATGATAAATCTATTGCCAGTGCAGCGATCGCTTCTATCGCTCGTTTGGATAACGACTACAGCCAAATGGATGAAGTTGTCGAATTTCTCCAGCACAGTGATATTAATACTAGACGCGCCTGTATTCAGGATTTAATCGATGCCGAATATTATGCTGCTATCTCTGCCATTGCCAAAGCGCCTATTTCTGTTGCCTTCCGTTTGCGAGGGATCAGACTCCTCGCGGCTAAAGGTTTAGCTACGGGTAGAGTCAATTTTGCTGAGATTGAACCTAGTTTAGATTCCATCATTCGCGATCGCCCTCAAGATATTGATCTGGTGCATGAATACGATCAGCCTCCCGAATTGGAATTTCTGATCAAAGAGCTTTATCATACTGATTTTGGACGATGTTACCTTGCTGGCAAGACAATCCTCGAAATCTATCCCCAAGAGGCGGTAGCTGCTCTTTTACAAACCTATCAAGAAGAAGCTCATAATGATTATGGCGCACATTTTCACGTAGTTAAATTACTGGGATTACTTAAACATCAAGCTAGTTATGACTTAATCGTCGAAGCGCTACACAATACTTCGCCCCAGTTTCAAAAATCTCGCGCAGCAGCGGCGATCGCCCTCGGTAATCTCCAGGCTGTTCAAGCTATCCCTTTACTTAAAAAAACCCTAGATACACCCATTTTTGATCTCAAGTATGCTTGTCTTTTAGCCTTGGAACAACTGGGGGAAAATTGTTGGTCGGAAGTAGTAGACGATCAAAACCTGCTGATCAAGACCAAAGCTAACTATCAACTAAACTCTAATTAGAAATCTTAAAATTAATACCAATATTACTTTTAAGAAATGGTATTAATTTATGTTTCATGATGACAAACAGCAGCATCGATTCAATTTGGCAAACTCCAGCACAACTACCTTCCTTAAAAGATAAGCAGGTTCATATTTGGCGCGCCAATCTGTCGTTATCTACTCCAGAAATTGAGCAATTAACTACCCTCCTATCAACTGACGAAATAGCCAGAGCTGATAAGTTTCGCTTTGTCCAACATAGAAGTAGGTTTATTGTAGCTAGAGGAATTTTAAGACAGTTATTAGGCAATTATTTAGCCACGAGTCCCCGTAGTTTAACATTCACCTATAGCGATCGCGGAAAACCTCAGTTAGCAACAGATATTTCCCTGCAATTTAATCTTTCTCATTCTGAGGAATATGCCCTTTTTGGCTTCACGCTCAATCATCTGATTGGCGTTGACATTGAATATCAACGAGCCATGCCTGATGCACTTAAAATTGCTCAACGTTTTTTCTCCGCCAGAGAATATAAGATGTTGGCAGCCGTTTCCCTAGAGCAACAGCCAAAATTATTCTTTCAGCTTTGGACAGCAAAGGAGGCTTACCTAAAAGGTACTGGCACGGGTCTATCAGGTTCTTTAAGCAGTGTTGAGATTTGTTTAGACCAACGTGAATCTCTTTACTTATCGACAATTAAAAAAGATAAAATAATGAACTGGTCGCTATATTCTTGTACTCCCGCAACAGATTATGCAGGAGCGATCGCTATTAATGCTCAGATATCAACCCAAGATATTAATTACTGGCATTGTAATTATGTAAGCGATCGCCTCTTGTAAACAATAACTCCTGAAAAGCTCATAAGTATTAAAATCGATGTATGATTTCTTATGAATTCTTAATATTATAGTAAGTAGGATTTAACCAGAGAGAATTTCTATGACGACAATCACCTTTGCTAAAGAAAATCAAGAAGTAATCGCTGCACAGGGGTCAAATTTGCGCGAGAAAGCTCTTCAAAACCGAGTTGACATTTACACCCTAGGGGGAAAACTCAGAAATTGTGGTGGCTATGGACAGTGTGCAACTTGTATTGTCGAAGTTGCCGAAGGAATGGAGAATTTATCGCCTAAAACAGATTTTGAACAGCGCAGGTTAAAAAGAAAGCCAGATAATTATCGTTTGGCATGTCAAACTATGGTCAATGGTCCAGTCACCATTATTACTAAGCCAAAACCTGCTAAAAAGAAGAAATAAACTTGCTCGATGGAGCTATTGATCTAAGATAATGATATTCTAGAGATGAATATTGTTTTAATAATTACTTACTTAGGAGCTGCTATTGTATGGAAGTTAATGACCTGGGATTTGTAGCAACTATCCTATTTGTTTTAGTTCCCACTGTCTTCTTACTAATTCTCTTTATCCAAACTGATAAAGATCAAAGAGAAGGTTAATATAAATCTAGAAAATAAAATAATCTTGGTTATTGAGTCAAACCGTAACTTAGGAAAAATTATTCATCAGTATAGAATTCAACTTAACAATTATAAGTTGTTTATTATACTACTATCATAATTAACGAATTATTTTTCTACAAGTTGAAAGTTGGCTCTATTTTTGTGCTTCTTTTATGCGTCAAAAGTAATTGAGCGATAATTGCTGTTAATTTGGAGCTTTAATAGACTGGATAAATTTAATTATTGTTTGAAAATCTGCTGCAATTGAATTTAAATTGTTAGGAAGTAACACGGGGACGTGAACAAAAATACAAGGTAAGTATAATTTTTCTGTCTGTATATACTTTAATACTTGGTAATATAGTGCTTCACAAACAAATTTCCCCGCATCATGGCTAATCTTAGTATTGTTCAGGCAATTAACTAATTTATCTAGGTTAACCTTAGTGAAAAGGCAGTCTTGTTCCCATGATGCCTGAGATTCTAAAGAAAGTTTATTTCTAGAATCAGCCATTCCACAACAAATAAGTCCTTGAGGATTAATTATTTTCAGGGCATCGATTACTTGTTGTGTAGCTAATTCTACATTAACTGGAAGTTGCCTTAAAAAGAAACAAGAGTTGGATTTAAACTGTTGCACGTTAGCAAGATTAATTAACTCTAGTAAATCATCTGAAGAGTTAGATTCTTGATGAGGTAGCCAAGTCTGAAAAGATGTCAAAAGAATTTTTCGAGGCATTACTTTATTTTAAAATATTGCTTATTTAAAATATCTTAAATATAAAATCTAAATTCAAATAAACTACTAAAATTTATGGAAATACAATTTAGAGAATTCAATCCTTTTGATCTATGGATTTGGTTAGAATTTCCTACTGTTCCCTCTCGTATGGAACAACAATATATTGAAGAACTATTGGATTCTTGGTTTTATTTAGGCAAACTTGGTGGTTTCAATGCTGAAAATCTTCCTGTACAGGATGCTGGGATAGAAATTAGCTATATGGATTACGATGAATCTCAATTAGAAAGCACATTAATGTCACCCATGCACAATATGGGAGATATTGAATATCTTGGTGTTTGGGGTAGATGTTGGTTCGATCTTGGTACGAGTGATTTGATTGCGATCGATATTTTAATTAATTCGATTTATCAACTTAGTAAAGAATTTGTGCAAATTAATAAAATTATAGTCGGAGGTCAAAACGAAGATTGGCCAGTTAACGATAACCATAACTCTAACTTCTATAGTGAATAACGTGAGCGTTAAAGAAGGTTATTTTATTGGTTTTCTCAAGCAATTTATGACCAACAATTTTTAGGCGACGGCAGCTAGTGCTTCTTGTCCGTGTTGACGCATTAAACCCATCAATTCATCACGATAATCATGAAAGAGAGAGTGACGCTTAACCAGTTGGGTTCGTTCTGGCAATCTAACCTGAATTTCCTTTCTCACAGTACCAGGGCGTGAACCTAAAGCGTAAATGCGATTAGAGAGAAAAACTGCTTCCTCGACATCATGAGTAATCATAAATACCGTCAGACCAGTACGTTGCCAGAGATCGATCATAAACTCATGCATCGACTCTTTAGTATGCACATCCAATGCACCAAAAGGTTCATCCATCAACAGCACCTTTGGTTCAGAAGCTAAAGCACGAGCGATCGCCACCCGTTGTTTCATCCCACCCGATAATTCTTTGGGTAATGAACGAGCAAAGGTAGTTAAACCAACAACGTTTAAATAGTAACTAGCTTGCTCTTTACGTTGCTTTGATGGCACACCCTGTAGCTTAAGTCCGAATTCGGTGTTTTCTTGGACATTCATCCAAGGATAGAGAGTATAGTGCTGGAAAACCATACCGCGATCGGGGCCTGGGGCATTAACGCGCTTCCCTTCAATTTTCACTTCGCCACTGGTAGGGCTATCTAAGCCAGCAATTTGACGTAACAGAGTAGATTTACCCGAACCCGATGCACCGACCACACAGATGAATTCGCCTTCGGCGATCGCTATGTTGATTTCTTTGAGTACAACTAAAGTGCCGTTTTTAGTGGAAAAATGCTTATTAAGGTGATTAATTTCCAAAAACATGATTAAGTACAATTAATAAACCGCTCTAATACAATTATCAGTTACCCAACTATCTATATGCTGTGCAATTAAGCACACTTTTAAGATCTAAACTGAAAAGCACATATGAGTTTAAGTCAGAATAAAATTGCACTGATGAGCTGATTTGTATGGAAATTCGAGCAGAGAAATCAGACGACACAGAAGCGGTTTACCAAGTTAATGTAGCAGCGTTTGGGCGCAAGAGCGAAGCGGATTTAGTTGATGCATTGCGCGGTGCCGCGTCTGCTCTTTCCTTTGTTGCTGTTGAGTCTGGGCAAATTGTTGGACACGTTTTCTTCAGCCCAGTTGAGATCGTTGGGGTATGTGCTGATGATGTCTTAGTTTTTGGGTTAGCACCAGTCTCTGTGATACCTAACTATCAGCGACAAGGAATCGGGTCATTGCTGATCCAGTATGGCTTAAAAGAGTGCGCTCAATTGGGGGGCAGCGCCGTCGTCGTACTGGGATTTCCAGAATACTATTCGCGATTTGGGTTTACTCCAGCTAGGGAGAAGGGGCTAGAATGTGAGTATCCAGTACCAGATGAAGTATTTATGGTGCTGGAGTTGGAAAGTGGCGCGTTGGAGGGATGTGTTGGAATGGTGAGATATTGCTCAGAGTTCAACAAACTTGAGTAGCGATCGCATTATCTTTAGTCACCGCTCAAAATCATATACGAGCTATTCAACTTGCTAATCAAATTGAGACTAGCAAAACACGTCTAGTGACAACTCATGCGATCTTGCTAGAAATAAGAAATGCGCTTTCTAAACAAAGATACAGATTGTGATATCCAAACCTCGACAGAGAAGCAGGAAGAACCGATGAATTCAGCGTCACCAGGTCAACTCGATCCGCAAGTGCAAGCTTTACTCAGACAGAGGGCAGCCAACCGCCCTCCTGCTCCAAAAAGCCCCCTTTCACCTACGGAAGCGATCGCGACAGAACGGAACGGCTACCGACAAACCATCCCTCTTGCAGGAAAACCCGAAGCCATTCACAAGGTAGAGAATTCCTCGATTCCAGGAACCGCTGGAACCATTCCTATTCGGATTTATACACCTCGCGTGGCTCAGGATCTACCTGTACTAGTTTACTTTCACGGTGGTGGATTTGCACTCGGAGATCTCGATACTCACGATACACCATTGCGGACACTTGCGAATCGTGTGGATTGCATTATTGTTTCTGTAGCGTATCGCCTTGCGCCAGAACATCCTTTTCCAGCTGGCATTGAAGATGCTTATACTGCGACTCAGTGGGTTTCTCAGAATGCTAAAGCGATCGGAGGAGATACCACTCGAATTGCTGTAGCTGGAGACAGCGCAGGAGGCACGATCGCAACGGTTGTTACCAAAATGGCACGCGATCGTAGAACACTATCCATTGCTTATCAAGTCTTGATCTATCCCAACACAGATACTACATTAAGTAGCACATCCTGGCAGGAACTTGGATCGCGTGGCTATGTGCTAACAACGGATAGAAAAAAACAAAGTTATGAAAGGTATATTCCCCAAGAAGTTGATCCACAGCATCCTTATATTTCTCCTCTTCAGGGTGATTTAAGGAATCTCCCCCCTGCGTTCTTGATTACGGGTGAGTTTGATCCGCTTCGTGACGAGGGTGAAGCTTATGCCAAACGACTTCAACAAGCAGGAGTTTCAGTCAAAGCAAAACGTTACAATGGCATGATTCATGGATTCTTCCAGATGGGTGGAGTGATTGATCAAGGAAATCAAGCAATCAGCGATGTTGCAATGACTCTGAAAGAGGCTTTTGCCAATCCACCAAAGAGAAAAAATTAAGGCAAGTTTTTAACGCTCAGTGTAGATACAGCCAGCCAAAAATCCGCTTGCACACCGACAGTATAAAGTTTCTTCGTTGAAAGAACAGATCGGTTACACAGATTATCGTTTTTGACTTGCCCACTGACAACTCACTCTTAAAAAATATTGAAAGAGTAAATCGAAAATTAAGCCAATAATCCCGATCACAATTAAGCCGACAAAAATTTCATCTGTTTTTAAAAATCTGCCAGCGACGCTGATTCGACGACCCAGTCCTTCCGTAGCAGCAATTAATTCTGAGACAATTACCAATTGCCAAGCTGCTGCTAAATTAATTCGGCAGGCATCAATAATTCCAGGTAATACATAGGGTAAAATTACCTGTTTTAAGACTTCCCAGCGATCGCCACCCAACATATAAGTAGCTTCAATTAATTCTTTGGGGACAAACTTAACCGTATCCATAACCATGAGGGAGTTAAAGAAAAAGACACCAATAAAAATCAGCATAATTTTCGGCTCTTCCCCGATACCTAGATATAAAATCAATAGAGGAATAAATGCAGGGGCTGGCATATAGCGCATTAAGCCAAAGAGAGGTTCGAGCAAAGCGCGGATACTCGGAAAACTTCCCATCAGTACGCCGATGGGAATTGCCAAAACTACCGCCAGTCCAAAGCCGACACCAACTCGCCATAAACTAGCTACAGTGTCTTTCAGCAATTCTCCCGTACTGGACAACCGCACAAAGGCTGACCAGACTTGGGCTGGAGAGGGTAAAAACTTAGGATCGATACCACCAAAAGTCGTCACCAGCCACCAAATAACTAGCGGTAAAGCAATGGAAGTAATAACCAAAGAGGTATTCAGAGGCTTGGGAATATCTTCTGCCAACCACCAAAAAACAGTTGGGCGCATTGTTTTGGGCTTGATAAACGGTTGAATCGATCCCTGGTTAGTATGTTGATTCATGATTTTAGTTGTTTAATTTAAGAACCTTTATTTTTGGCTGCATAGGCTTTGACAAAGCGATCCTCAAACAGATTGCTAAGATCGGGGGCTTGCGCTGCCAAACCAGCTTGAACCAGAAAGTCGCTAATTTTCTGGGCTGAAAACTGTAAAGAGGTAACATCTTGCCCTGGTTGAAAAGCTTTAAGATTATCTTCTACCGAAAAGATGGTCGTACCATCGGCATAATCTTGATATTCTTCGATGGTTACATTTGCCCGTTTTGCCATGATTTTATTGGCTTGTGCTTGATTTTGTTCGATGTGATCGAGGGTGGCAAACCAAGAATCGACTACGGCTTGCACTTGTTCGGGATTTTCCTGAACAAACTGGCGAGAAAATACTAAATGATCGGAAATTGCGCCAGGAAAGTCTTTGGAACTAAATAGTTCTTTGCTGCCAGGTCGTTTTAAAGCTTGAGTGGTAAAAGGAGTAAATACGGCAACGGCATCAACTTGACCACCAACAAAGGCTGTAGCTGCTTGTCCTGTTTCTAAAGGTACAAACTCGATATCTGCTGCGGATAAACCTTCTTTTTCTAGCCCTAATAATAAGAGATAATGATCGACTGTGCCTTCTTCAGCAGCAATCTTTTTTCCTTTCAAATCAGCAACAGTATTAATTCCCTCACTGACAATTATTTTGTCATTACCAGTGGAGTTATCGTTAACCAAAACTATCGCCAGGTCTGCACCGCCAGAAACACTACTAATCGTATCGTTTAAAGTTTGACTATTAGCATCAATCTGTCCTGTGGTTAAAGCACTAATGGATTCTAAATAACCATCAAACCATTTAAGCTCTACTGAGGCGTTATTGGCTTTAAAAATTCCTGATTCTTGAGCGACTTGCCAAGGAAACCAACCAGGCCACGCACTATACCCTAAAGTGAGTGCAGCCTCACTAGTAGCATTAGGAGAATTGGTGTCAGTAGTTGTTTTAATCAAACTAGCTGGATTACAACCAACAACAACACTTGCACTAAGGACAAAAACAACAAAATAGGCTAATATTGAGCGAATTTTCATAAAATTTATACTATTTACTAGAAGTCAGAGGAGACTTGTTGAGCGAATTTAGTAAACTTTCAAAAGAAAGTTACTGAAACATTGTCCACAGATAAACACAGCTAAAGCGATGCCCTAAAGTATTCCCTTCGGTCACGCGCGCGACGCTAGCCCTTTAGGGGTCTTGAAGGTTTCCTTCTTAGAGCGATCGCATCAAGAATACAGATGGTGGGCTTTTCTTTTTTATTAACAGCGAAGTTAGATCAATTTGCTAATTTCGCTACCTAGTTAGGTTTGAAAATTGATATTAAATCAATTGCCAAAGCTGAGTTATTCAAGCTTAAATTTAATAATTAAATCTGGGTTTATTTTCCTTGCTCCTTATATTTTGTATTTCTAGCTGAATGGATACAAATTACTGATTGTACCCATTCTAACCAGGCTTCTAAACCCTCCCCTGTCTTTGCAGAAAGAGGAATAATTGTAACTTGAGGATTGATTTGTTTAATATTAAAAGTAATACGATCAAGGTCTATATCTAAATAAGGTGCTAAATCTGTTTTAGTAATTAATAAACAATCGGCTTCGCGAAACATAACTGGATATTTAAGTGGTTTATCTTCACCTTCAGTAACGCTTAATAAGGCTACTTTCTTGTGTTCTCCTACTTCAAATTCAGCAGGACAAACTAAGTTACCTACATTTTCTACTAGGACTAAATCAAGATTTTGAGGTTGATACTGATGTTCTAAAATATGGATGCCTCCCGCAACCATTTTGGAATCTAAATGACAAGAACGCCCTGTATTGATAGGAATTACTGGAACATTATACTTACGAAGGCGATCGGCATCTAGTTCAGTGGTCATATCTCCTTCAATTACGGCAATATTTAATTTAGCTTTTAAAGCTTTTAAAGTTTGTTCAAGTAGAACAGTTTTTCCTGCGCCAGGACTACTCATAATGTTAAGACAAGTAATTCCCCAGTTGTCAAAGTATTGGCGGTTGTGATCTGCGCCTTTTTGGTTGACATGGAGTAAATTTAGTTCAATTGCAGCGTTAAATGTTTGGTGCATTTTTTTGATTAATTTTTGATAGATAACTGTTGATTGTTAATTGCAGAATATTCAAGGCGATCTATTTTTAATTCTCGACCAGATCTAATATCATTCATTGGTGAATTGCAATCAGGACAACTATATTGCAGTCCAATTTCGGGTTTATATTCTTGTTGGCAACTATGGCAAAACGCAATTAAAGGAATATCTTTAATAATAAGTTCTACTCCTGCTAAAAAAGTATTGCAAGTTTGAGCCTCAAAAGCAAATTGCAAACCCAGAGGTTCGACACAGGTAAATTGTCCAACAGTTAAATGAATCTTTTCTATTTTTGGTTTTTCTGGTTGTGATTCATACCAATCTTTAACTGTCAAAATTAAAGCTTTGGTCATATCCGTTTCGTGCATAACTTTTTTATAAATCTGTAATTAAAATATGTTTAGGTTGACTTTTGATTCGTTCGAGCCAGTCTAAAATAGCCATAAATTTAGTTAAATCAAATCCTCCTTCTTCTGCGACATGAGTATAGGCATACAAACCTATATCAGCAATAGTGTATTTTTCTCCTACAAAAAAGTTATGAGTTTTAAGATGCTCTTCCATCACATTTAAAGCTGCATAACCCAATTTTCGCTTTTGTTCGATCTGTGCTTGATATTTATCAGCTTGTTTTAGTTCGCTAATCCAAAATCGCGGAGTAGCAATATTAGGTTCGTGGCTATATTGTTCAAAGAATAGCCATTGCATTACTTGCGCTTGTTGATATTTGTCTTGAGGAAAATATGTTGTCTCTTGGCTGAGATAATATAAAATTGCATTGGATTCAGAAATAAATGTGTTGGAATCAATTTCTAACAATGGTATTTTGCCATTAGAGTTTTTTGCTAAAAATTCAGGCGTTCTAGTTTCTCCTGCAAGAATGTTGAGCTTAATTAATTCAAAAGGAATCTGTAATTGAGTCAGTAATAACCGAACTTTATAGCCATTACCAGAAGGCAAAAAATCGTATAGTTTATACATATTATCGTTACTTACTTGACTAACAAGGATGCTAAATAAACGCTAGTTTTGTATTTTAAATAAACCAAACTATTAGTATTTTTGTGTTGCTCGTATAATTGATCTAAATCTCGAATAAATTTAGTTGCTATTTCTCCTTGTTTGGGAATATAAGAAGTACTCATCGCTCTACCAATTAAAGCTTCACGATTTAATACTTGGTAATAGGGAAAAATTTCATGACGAACAGGAGCAAATAATTCTGGATC
This sequence comes from Pleurocapsa sp. CCALA 161, assembly GCF_003003995.1. Lineage (GTDB taxonomy): Bacteria > Cyanobacteriota > Cyanobacteriia > Cyanobacteriales > Xenococcaceae > Waterburya. The sequence goes on from NZ_PVWF01000070.1 coordinate 14,764, forward strand.
GTGAAGAAATCTTTGAGTGCCATAACGCAGTTCAGATTGATTGTCAGAAGCAACTTGAATTAAATGACTGTATTCACAAGTAAAATTATCTTCACGATCGCGATTATTCCAGACTACGGCTAATACTCCTTTTGGCTGAAGAATACGGGCAAATTCTTGTAACACTGGTTCGGGATTAAACCAGTGAAAAGATTGAAAACAAGTAACCAAATCTACTGAGTTGTTAGCTAATTTTGTCTCCTCAGCATTCCCATCGCCAAATTCAACTAAAAGATGTGACTCGGCTGCTTGTTTCATTGCTGTATTAGGCTCGATCGCAATTACTTTTACTCCTCTATCGGCTAGCAATCTCGAAGAAATACCCGTTCCCGCACCAATATCGGCAGCTATTAACTGAAATGACTCTCCTAGTTGCTCTAAAATGCAATCAATCGCCTCAGATGGATAACTAGGACGATATTTAGCATAATCTTTAGCGCGATCGCTAAATCGCTCTTGAGGATTTAGTTGATAAAGTTGCTCATTACTCATAATTTATCCCTCATCATTTTATTGCCAAGGTTCATCTACTTGTTGAGCTTCAGCATGAATATAAGTAGGGGTTTCTGTACGAGGTAATTGTCCCGAAACAACCAGATGTGCCATAGTATCGCAGATGACACGAGTTGCCATTAACGCTGTCATATCACTCACATCATAGGGTGGAGAAACTTCCACAACTTCTATTCCACAGACAGTAGTGTTCTGAACAATTTTTTTGAGTAGATGTAAAGCTTCACGGGGTAGTAAGCCACCTGGTTCGGGCCAGCCTGTACCTGGCACAAAACCTGCATCGATGCAATCGATATCAAAACTAATCCACACGCAATCCGTACCGTCTGTAGCTTTTTCTATGGCAAAATCGGCTGCTGCATCTAAACCCATCTCCGTAATATCGGTAACGGTCAGAATATTAGTCGCTCTTTCTCGACATACCTTAACCCCAGGTCGTGGTACTTGCCAACCGCCGATCCCTAACTGGACTAAATTTTTAGCTGGCGCATTAACCATGTTAGTAGCATGAAACCAAGGGCAAGTATGCATTCTTTCATCTAAATCTGTCTCTTGGGTATCCACATGACGATCAAAGTGAATAATCCCCACTTTTTTATCTCCTAAATGACGACAAATTCCTCTAACTGTCGGAAAACCAATGGAATGATCGCCTCCTAAGATAATGGGAAACGCACCAGAACTAAAAACGTGAGCTATACCTTTAGAAATCTGATCGAAAGATTTTTCATTATTGGCAGGAATAGTAAATATATCTCCCACATCACAAAGAGTAATCTGTTCGCGTAAATCTACCCCCAGTTCAAAGTTGTATGGTGTATAAAGAGCAGAAATTTTACGAATACCTTGAGGACCAAAACGAGTACCAGGTCGATAGGTCGTCCCAGAATCGTGAGGGACACCAATAATTGCTACATCATAATTGCCTACCTGCTTAACATCCTCCAAATATGGAGCTTTTAAAAAAGTATTAATCCCTGCATAGTGAGGTAATTCTCCCCTCGAAAAAGTAGGAATAGTTCGGTCTTTAATACTTGATGCTGCTTCCAAACCGTAATCCAAGCCTTTATCTACCTCCTGCTGCCAACCTGTAAGCGGTAGCTGACGCTCTTTGGCTAAAGCTTTTTCTGCTTCACTACTGTATCCATTTTCATCGCTACTTGGTGGCTGAAATGGAGATTGTTCGCTCATTAAATTATTCCTCTGGAAGTTTATCTCAAATGCAAAAACCCGAGAAGTTCAACACTGTGTTTCAAGCGTCGAATCCTCCCGGGCTTTTGTCCCGCCGTGGAGCTACCTAATAATAAATTCTTGTTAGGTGGCTTGCTTCTCTTGGACCAGCACTTTTTAACCTTGCTGTAAATCTTACCACTGTTAATAAGTCGGAACCCTAGAAGCGATCGCAAATTTTCTTACTGTTTAGATTATCTGCTGGCTGCGAGAAAAAATGTATAAGTTGTTACCCAACACACAAATAATTATTATTTTTGGCTACTAATTAGAGCGAAAAAACTGCACAATTTCTCCAACAATATCTGAAGTCCAATGTTCTTGGGGATAGTGTTTGGCTGTCGGCAACTCAACTAGAGTAATTTTTGAATTAGCAGTTACTAACTTTTTAACATCATCAAGATCGAGCCAGCTATCGGCTGCACCCCAAATAATTAAAATGGGTTTTGACCATTTTTTCAAACCTGCTTCTATGGCGGGGGTTACGGTATCAAGCTGTAATTGTTTGAGGGTTGTCATTAAGGCTCGACCAACATTTGAGCTTTGCAAGAAAGGTTTCCGCAGAATATTCAGGTCTTTGTCTTCGATCACAAAACCACTACCTTTTTCTAGATTGCGATCGACCAACAAAGGATCTTGAGTCATCATGTCCCCCACCACAGGAAAAGTCATTTGCTTCATTGACCAAGGCAGCTTTGCTCCAGAAGTAATTGGCGTATTGAGAATAATCAAGCCTGTAATTTGTTCTGGGTTTTGTATAGCATACTGAACGCCAACAGAGGCTAAAAATCCTTGAACAACTAAATAAAACTTTTCTAACTTGATCGCTGTAATAAATTCACTTAAGCCTGTTAGATATGCTGCGGGAGTATAAGCAAAATTTCGCTTATCAGGTTTATCGGAAAATCCTGAGCCGATCCAGTCGGGGGCAATGCTAGGAATATTTTCTGCTACCAACAGGGTCATTAATTTCTCCCAAGTGTAGCTATGGGCAGGTAAACCATGTAGAAAAAGAAGGGGAGTACGTTGCGTAGCTATGCCCTTCGGCTTATCGCTCTCTATTTCAGTTTGACGATAAAACCACTGGAATTCTCCAACCTGGATCTTATCTGTTTTAATAGACATTTATTGTTTATTTTTATAATTAACTCTTTGAGGAAGCATACCGTATAAAGGATGAGAGAGATGAGATCAGTTAAATCTAATTTACTCACAAATATTTAGCAGAAAAGATAAATAATACCAATTTAAACCGCGTCTATTTTGAAAACCGTAGTTTTTTTTGCTTCTGGATCGAGGTGTTTTATGATCCAAAAGCGATGCCTTCGGCTAGTTTCGCGATCGCTTCAAGCCAAGAATATAAAAATTACAGCAAATTCTTGTTAATTACACCCTAAAAAACATTTAAACCAAGAATTACTTTTACTTAATCTAAAAATATCAAGATTTTATCAAGAACAATAATAATTCTCAATATCCAATATTCCCATAGTGGTTTGTCAATTTTGAATTGATGAATTGAGGTCTCATTACTTTCAATGTCCCTCAAAGCAATTTTGGCAGATTAAGAAATTGCGCTGGCAATTGGTATATTTGACGATTTTACGCTTCCTTCAGATTTATATACCTCAAATAGTCCTTATTGCTAAATATTAGCTAAAAAATTAACAGATCATGAGCGAAAACAATAGCGTAATTTTTATTCATCCAGACGGTGCAAGTCCTTCACACTATGCAGCAGGACGTTTAGCCTCTGAAGGGCCAGATGGCAGATTAAACTGGGATGAGATGACTAATGCAGGGGTTTATCTCGGACATTTAGACGACCAAATTGTGGCTACTTCTAATGCTGGTGCGGTCGCCCATGCTTACGGTATTAAGCCTTACGCAGGTAGCTATGGTCTAGACGAAGAGGGAAATCCTTATACATCTCTTTCAGGTCAATCAGGTACGACCATTATGGAAGAGGCGATCGCCCAAGGCAAAGCGACAGCTGTGATTAATTCTGGCTTTATTGCTGAACCTGGTACGGGGGTATTTTTAGCTGATGCTGAAAGTCGTGATGACGTTGCTACAATTACTGCTGAAATAGTCGAGTCTGGTACTAACGCGATCTTGGGTGGGGGTGAAATTCATTATTTACCTAAAGGTACAGTCGGACGTTTTGGGGAAGAAGGTATCCGTGAAGATGGACGCAACCTGATTCAAGAAGCTGAAGACATGGGGTATACGGTAGTTTATACTTTAGAAGAATTACAAAATCTTCCTGCCGATACGGAAAAAGTTCTAGGGATTTTTGCAGCCGAAGATACTTATAACGACCTGCCCGAAGAAGCTTTAAAACAAGCAGGCTTGGTGGATGCAGAGGGTAATTTAATTTCCTACGGTCAACCTGGTAATGAAAATCCGCCGACTGTTGCTCAAATGTTAGAAGCAACTCTGGGTTTAAATACTTTCAGCCAGAATGAAAAAGGTATGTTTGTCGTCTTGGAAGAAGAAGGCACAGACAACTTTGGGAATAATAATAATGCGGCGGGAACAACTGAAGCAGTATTAAGAGCAGATGAAGCGATCGGTGTTGCCCAGGACTATATTGATCATGTTAATCCCAATACATTGTTAGTGACGGCTGCTGATAGCGATGGAGGGGGTTTGGAAGTCAACGATGTTGAAGGGGAAACAGTAGGTGCTACCGAAGTGCAACCTCCTTTTGACACAGAAGTTCCCTATGATGGCACAACTGGTAACGATACCGCCCCGTTTACAACTGGCGCACCCGATGCTGACGGTGACACTTTTGACTACGGTGTTCAGTGGGCTGGTACTCCCGATTTCGCAGGTAGTATTGTCTCTAAAACCTATGGTTTAAATGCCGAAGAACTTCCCAGTACTGTAGACAATACAGGCATTTATAGTTTGATGTATAAAACTCTCTTTGATGTAGAGTTAGAACCCCCTGAAGGTGTGCCTGATGAGATTAAACCTGCCCCTGAACCTACTGAAGATACAGGAAATGTGATCTTTATTCACCCAGATGGTACAAGTCCCTCTCATTATGCTGCGGCGCGAATTGCTTCGGAAGGCACAGATGGCAGATTAAACTGGGACAACATGACCGATGCAGGAGTTTATCTCGGACATTTAGATGACCAAATTACTGCTACTTCTAATGCTGGTGCGACAGCCCATGCTTTCGGAATTAAGCCTCATGCTGATAGTTACGGTTTAGACCAAGAGGGTAACCCTTACACGTCCCTTTCAGGTGAATCAGGCACGACTGTTATGGAAGAGGCGATCGCGGCTGGTAAACCAACTGCAGTCATTAATTCTGGTTTTATTGCTGAACCTGGTACTGGTGTATTTCTCTCCGATGCTGAAAACCGTGACAATGTTACGGAAATTACCGCCGAAATCGTTGAGTCTGGTGCAGATGTAATTATGGGTGGTGGTGAAATTCACTATCTACCTAAAGGCACAGTGGGACGTTTTGGGGAAGAAGGTATTCGCGAAGATGGGCGCAACTTAATCGCCGAAGCGGAAGCCAAGGGTTATACTGTTGTTTATTCTCGCGAAGAATTAGCCAATTTACCTGCTGACGCTGAAAAAGTCCTGGGGGTTTTTGCGGCCGAAGATACTTACAACGACGAAAACGAAGCGACCTTAAAAGAGGAAGGTTTTGTTGATGAAAATGGCGAACTAGTTCTCTACGGACAACCAGGAAATGAAAATCCCCCTACTGTTGCCGAAATGCTCGATAAAACTCTAGGTTTGGATAAGTTCGCCAACGCTGAAGATGGCTTTATGGTTGTTATGGAGGAGGAAGGTTCGGATAACTTTTCTAACGATAACAATGGTGCAGGAAGCGTTGAGGCTACTTTACGGGCTGACGAAGCTATTGGTGTAGCTCAAGATTTTGTTAACAATGTTGACCCTAATACTTTGGTGTTGACTGCTGCGGATAGCGATGCTGGTGGTTTAGAAGTAATTGATGTCGATGCGGACAGCGAAACTGTAGAAGATATTAACGTCCAATCAAAAACTGTCTCTTTTGGTGAGGATGCTGATGGTGTTCAAGTTCCCTTAGATGGCACGACAGGTAACGACACTGCCCCTTTTACCACGGGCGCACCTGATGCAGACGGCGATAATTTCGATTTTGGTCTTGCTTATGCTACTACTGATGATGTTGCTGGTAGCATTGTTTCTAAAGCTTATGGTTTAAACTCAGACCTATTAGAAAGTACGGTAGATAACACTGATATGTACAGTATTATGTACCAGACTTTATTTGGAGTTGAACCAGAAGCAGAAGCTAGTGGCGAAGAAGATACTAGTTTTGAAACCTTATTTGGTACTACAGATATCGATATTGTTGAACTGGAGGGAAGTGGTAAATTATTTTTTGCTGCTGAAGGTAACGATCTAGTCAATGCTGCTATTAGTGGCGAGGGTAACAACCGTATCAATCTGGATGCTGGTGATGATCTGGCTATTTTAGGTAGAGGGGATATTCTTGTAGGTGCTGAAGGTGTAGATCGTTTCTTCGTGACTAATGGCGGTGATAATCAAATTACTGGAGGCGAAGGCGCAGACCAATTTTGGCTTGCTGACGGGCAATTTCCCGAATCAGCTAATATCATTACCGATTTTGAGTCTGGGGTTGATGTTCTTGGTATTGCTGGCTTGGGTGTTAGCTTTGAGGACTTGAGTATTACCGATAATAATGGAGATGCTTTAATTGCTAATGGTGAGAAAAACTTAGCGATTCTCGAAAATGTGAATGCTGACAGTTTAAATGCAGACAATTTTGTTTTTGCTTAGCTAGAGTTAACTTTAGTCTTGGTAAAAATACACAATGTAAGCAACCTCATCTTATTGAGCCAGCAATTCTCATTTTGAAAGGAAAATGTTCTCTATTGTTTGAGGAAAAAGCTGCGATGGCTGACTAACAACCCACGAACTTTCTGATAAATAGAATTAGCTACATATCACATAACATAGACCAAAGCTAAACGCCCAGGATGCAAAGCTAGTTGACCTAAGAGATGAATAAAGTTCATCTCTTAGGGTCATGCCAAGATTCCCTTGAGGAAAAGCTCATCATTAATTTACATCAACGCCAGATTATTTTAGAGTCGGGACAAAACTACGAATATGGCAAGCTAGTTATTGCCTTGGGTAGCAAAACTGCTTACTTTATATATTCCTGGGGCTGCGGAGCTTTCTTTACCTTTTACTTCTGCTCATGAAGCGATCGCCCTACTGTTAGATGCCCCTGTATTTGCCCCAGGATTAGCCTTAGAAGAAGTAGCTAAACGCTCTGTAGATTGGTGGTTAACTGCCGAAGATTTACCAGATCCTAATAACCGAGTTACGATTCAAAACGGTAAGATTTCTCTCGATTATGTCGATAATAATACTCAAACCTTTGATCGCCTGTTAAATCGTTGGACAGAAGTATTAAAATCCATTGAGTGTGGCGATCGCATTTTACCCTGTTCTCTCTATTTTCGCAAACGCATTCCCCTACAAGGTGTTGCCCATCAATGCGGTACTTGTCGCTTTGGCGAAGATCCCAAAACCTCGGTTTTCAATCTTGATTGTCGCACCCATGATGTCGAGAATCTCTATGTAGTCGATGTTAGTTTGTAGTTTTGCTTCTGCTTTTCCTGCGGATATTTGGACAGCATTTTGGCTTGATTATTTTGCCCCACCTTTAGGAATGTTCTTAGCTGCCGAAATCTATCTTAAATACCCTAAACGCCCTCAAGTTCTTTGCGGTAAGCTTTGTCCAAATAGTGAAACACCTTGTATTTGTAAGCATTGTTGTTGCGAAGAAATAATCATCATTGCGAGTCAAAAAAATTATTAATAATTAGGATACAAATCATGAATCTCAAGTTTGGACGGGAAGTATGTAATAATTTGGCAGTTGCCAGATCGCGAGAATGGCTAGTTACCAATGGTATTGGTGGTTATGCTTCAGGAACAATATCTGGTGTACTAACTAGACGCTATCATGGTTTACTGATCGGGGCATTAAAACCCCCTGTAGCCAGAACTTTACTATTAACAAAACTAGACGAGACTGTTAATTATAACGGGCAATTTTACGATTTAGCCGCTAATTTTTGGGCAGATAGCATTGCACCCCAAGGATATCTAAATATAGAAAGTTTTTATTTAGATGGGACAATCCCTGTTTGGAATTTTGCTTTTGCTGATGGACTATTAGAAAAACGAATCTGGATGCAGCAAGGAAAAAATACTACCTATATTCACTACAGCTACCAAAGAGGTAGTCAGCCTCTAACTTTATCCCTCAAAGCCTTAGTGAACTATCGCGATCATCACGGCAAAACTGAAGGTAAATCGCTTTTTGCGATCGCTCCTTATAAAGAGAAGGGTTTAGAGATTAAAGCTTTTACTGATGCTGCCAGTTTATATTTATTACCGATGCAAAACAGCCAAAACCATAACTTTAGTTGGTCAATTAATAATACTTGGTATCGAAATTTTGCTTTAGCAGTAGAAAAATATCGAGGCTTAGATGATACGGAAGATCATCTGCTTGCTGCCATTGGCAATCTTACCTTACAGCCAGGAGATTCCATAACTATTGCTGCCAGTACAAAAGAATCATGGAGAGATGATGAGCAGGAAAAACATCAGCAAGAACAAAAATTAATTAATCTTTTCTATTCTCAGAATAAACTGGAAACTGCACCAAAATGGATTGAACTGCTAGTTTTAGCAGCAGATCAATTTATTGTAAATCGCCCGTTAACCGATAACCCTGAAGGAAAAACAATTATTGCGGGCTACCCTTGGTTTACTGATTGGGGGAGAGATACCATGATTGCTTTACCAGGATTAACGATCGCTACAGGGCGTTATGATATTGCCAAAACTATTCTGCGCACTTTTGCTAAGTATGTAGATCGGGGAATGTTACCCAATGTCTTTCCTGATGCAGGAGAAACTCCCGAATACAATACTGTAGATGCAACTTTGTGGTACTTTGAAGCAATCCGTGTCTACTATGATGCTACAGGAGATCGAGAATTACTGGCTGAATTATTCCCTTTACTGACTGAAATTATCGACTGGCACATCAAAGGTACTCGCTACAACATCAAGATGGATGATGACGGGTTACTCTATGCTGGCGAAACGGGGGTACAGCTTACTTGGATGGATGCCAAAGTGGGAGATTGGGTAGTTACACCCCGTATTGGAAAGCCAATTGAAGCAAATGCCCTTTGGTATAATGCTTTAACTTGCATGGTGTATTTTTCCGCAACTTTAAGTAAATCTGCCAGTAAATATCAGGAAATGGTAGATAAAACGCGATCGCATTTCTCGAAATTTTGGTACGAAGAGGGTGGTTATTGTTACGACGTAATTGATTCTCCTAATGGCAACGATCCCAGCTTTCGCTCTAATCAAATTTTCGCCGTGTCATTACCTGTAATGGGTTTGGGCGCAAGGCTTGCGCCCCTACAATACGCACAACAAAAGATGATAGTAGATAAGGTAGGACAAAAATTACTGACTTCTTATGGATTGCGATCTTTATCAACCGAACACGCCAATTATGTGGGAATCTATGGCGGAAATCAATTACAAAGAGATGGTAGTTATCATCAGGGAACTACTTGGGGTTGGTTGATCGGTCATTTTGTACAGGCTCATCTGCAAGTTTATAACAATCCTGAACTAGCTCGTAGTTTTCTTTTACCAATAGCCGATCATTTACGGGATGCTTGTGTTGGCAGCATCAGCGAGATTTTTGATGGGGATGTACCCTTTGTTCCCAGAGGTTGTTTTGCCCAGGCTTGGAGTGTAGCAGAAGTGCTAAGAGGATGGCTATTGACTAATCATAAATTGTTCTAATAATTATTCAGTCCTCATGAAAAAGCAATTAATAAAATGCTTATCTCAAGCTTATCAGTATTTAAGAAAACATAAAGTACAGCACGTTTCTACAGCACCCCAACGTTTACCAGCATACCTGATAGCAGCAGCAGGAATTGAAGCATTTTACTTCCGCGATCCTGATGGACATAATCTTAAGATCATTCATTTTCCTGCGGATAAAGGCGATCCGAAATGGCAAAATCCTACAGACAAGTTATTTCTAGGTATCGATCATACTGCGATTTTATCAGTCAATGCAGACAAGTAGTTAATTCATAACTAATATTCCTAAATTGAAACCAGAAATACAATCCCATTTAATTTGAATCGTTACACTAAAGCAGATAGCTATTAGCAGACTATAGAGCAAAGTAAAACAATGCCACAAGATTTACTAACCGTCGGAGAATATTTAGCTAAACGCTTACAGGAAATTGGCATCAATCAAATTTTTGGTGTAGTAGGGGATTATGTCTTAGATTTAATGGATGTCTTGCTGCAAAATAATCTTCAGTTAATTGCTACTTGTAACGAACTCAATGCAGGTTATGCTGCTGATGCTTATGCTCGAATTAATGGAGTTAGTGTAGTTTGCGTTACCTATAATGTCGGCGGACTGAGTTTAGTTAATGCGATCGCAGGAGCTTATGCTGAATTAGTACCAACTATAGTAATTAGCGGTGCGCCTTCTACTACTCAACAAAGACAAAACCTCTTGCTTCATCACACCGCAGTAGATTACAATCTGCAATTAGAAATATTTGAAAAAATTACTGTAGCCGCCGTCCGAATTACCAGTCCCACTCAAGCAGCCAGACAAATCGACCTGACTATAGCTGCTTGTTTGCGAGAGCGCAGACCTGTATATATAGAAATTCCTTCTGATATGGTGAATTTACCCTGTCCCGTATCGGAAACACCAGAACTACCTCCCAGTCCAATTATCGATCAGCAAGCTTTATCTGAAGCGGTAGAAGAAGCTATTGAACTATTGGAAAAATCTCAGCGTCCAGTGATTTTGGCAGGAGTAGAACTACATCGTTATGGTATTGCCAACTTACTGAGCAATTTACTCGATCAAACAGGATATCCTTTTGCCACAACTTTATTAGGTAAATCTATCCTCTCGGAAATGCATCCCCAATTTATTGGTAGTTATGCAGGAACTTTAAGTCAGGAATACGTCCGCCAGAGAGTCGAAACCGCCGACTGTATTTTATGCTTGGGGGCTTTTATGTCAGATATTAACTTGGGTGGTTTTACCGCTCAATTGCCCGAAACTAAACTGATTAATGCTAACTCTGACAAAGTTAAAATCAAACATCACTTTTATCATCCTGTATCTCTACCCGCTTTCATGACGGGTTTAACCGACAAGCTTCAGTTTAAGCAATCCGAACTATTAGATATTCAACCAGCAAAAAATGGCTTATCTAAAAAATTTGAGCTTAAAAAAGCGCAAAAACTGACTAATATCAGATTTTATAATCGTATTAATCGTTTTATCTCTGAATTGCCAGGAGAATCAATCGTAATTGCTGAAACTGGAGATGCTTTAATTGCCACCATCGATTTGGTACTTTATGGCAATACAGAATATATTGGACAAGCATTATATACTTCTATCGGTTATGCCGTTCCTGCCTGTTTAGGAGCAGCGATCGCCGCACCCCAACGCCGACCAATTGTTTTAGTAGGTGATGGAGCGTTTCAAATGTCTTGTCAGGAGTTATCTACCATTATCAGACATCAACTCAATCCTATATTCTTTTTAATTAACAACGACGGTTACAGTATTGAACGAGCCATTCATGAAGGTTCTTATAACGATATTCAACCTTGGAAATATCACCAACTTCCTGAAATTTTTGGTAATAGTTGGAGTTGTGAGGTCAAAACTGAAGGAGAATTAGAACAAGCTCTAGAAAAAGCCAAATTACTAAGCGATCGCCTTTCTTTAATTGAAATTCATTTAGATCGTCTCGACTATTCCCTGGGGGTCAAACGATTGGGAAAAGCCATCAAAGAAAAGCGATCGCTCGATTACAGTGACCAGTGAACATTAAATGGTAACGGGGTTTAGAGGAATTTAAGTTTTAGGGGGGAAATAAGGTAATTTTACTGTTACTTGAGTACCAACTATAGAAGATGACTCGATACTCAACTCTCCGTCATGAGCCTCGACAATCCGTTTGACGATCGCTAATCCTAAACCATTGCCCTGAGATTTGGTTGTGTAGAAAGGTGTTGTTAAATTTGATAATACTTCTGGGGGAATTGGCTTGCCACCATTATGAACTTGAATGCAGACTTTTCCCATGATTTCTGTGGTGACTTGAATGGTTACGGTTTCACCTTCGTCGATAGCTTCAAAGGCATTGGTAGTTAAATTAATTAGCACTTGTTTTAACTTAAGTAGCTGGGTGAAATTAAATATAAAATAACGGATTTTTATTTTTCTCCCCTATCTCCACTACTCCACTACTCCACTACCTCACATATAGTCATTCCAATTAATTTCCTTATGGTAGTTTTGTATTGATAATAAGGTCAAATCTTATTTGCTACTTACTATAGTCATTTTAATTAATTTCCCTATGGTTACTTTGTATTAATGATGATGGTGAATTTTACTTGTTACTTGTTACTTGTTACTTGTTACTTGTTACTTGTTACTTGTTACTTGTTACTTGTTACTTGTTACTTGTTACTTGTTACTTGTTACTTGTTACTTGTTACTTGTTACTTGTTACTTGTTACTTGCTACTTGTTACTTGTTACTTGTT
>NZ_PVWF01000227.1 GCF_003003995.1 Pleurocapsa sp. CCALA 161
ACCGTCGCTCTTTGAACCAAGAAGCAGAAGGAATACAGACTTCTCGTACTGTTAATTCGGTTTTGCTCAAGAAACAGCTTAAAGAAATTGGAGACGATGCGAGTACTGAAATAAGTCAACCAGATAGAAAGCGATCAGCAGTAGATAAGTTATTTGCGAGCAAGTAATTTTTTGAGCTATCAGCCCTCAGCTATCAGCTATCAGCTATCAGCTGTTCATCATATAATAATTAATTTCATGCAAGATTTTACTCAATTGAAGGTTTGGCAGAAAGCTCATAGCTTTACAGTCAACTTGTATAAAATGACTGCCGACTTCCCTTCAGAAGAAAAGTTTGGGCTGACCAACCAAATACGTCGAGCTTCGGTTTCCATTGAGTCTAATTTGGCAGAGGGCTGCGGTCGCAATGGAGATTTCGGGCGGTCAACATTTGCGGGAAACCCACAAATTACGCCCTCAGAATTTAGTAGATTTGTAGACCTAGCTCAAGGTAGCGCCTATGAGGTGCGTTGTCAGTTATTTATTGCCAGAGATTTAGGTTATTTATCTGTAGACAAGTTTGACTTGCTTGTGGGCAAAATTGATGAAATATCACGTATGATGATTGCCTTTCAGAAAAAGCTGAAGGCTGATAGCTGATGGCTAAAAGCTATACACAAACCTAGAACAACAAAATGAAAGCTAAAACTAAGCTAGCAAAATCAACATCTGAGATAATTTCCACTCGTCCAGGTATTCAGATATCTAACTGTAAGAAGGGTGGTGTGGGTAAGACATTGCTATCTAAATTAAAGGCGGCTTACTGTCTAGAATCGGGGTTGGATTTTTATGGGGTGGATGCGGATAGACAGGAGAGTTTTTTGAAAGCTTATCCTGAGTTTGCTCTACCCACTCGCTTTAGTGAACTGGATCGGAATTTGAAGATACCTGACCAAATTTTGGATTTGGCTTTAGAGAAATTGGTGTTAGTTGACTTGCCAGGAAATGTGGAAGAGGCGTTTAATCATTGGCTGACGGCTAGCGATATTTTAGAGGCTTCAAGGGATCTGGGTGTGGAGATTCAGAATTGGTATGTGCTGGATGATTCGACGGAATGTTATGAAGGGTTTTTGAGGACTCTGGAGTTTGTTCAGGATAATGCGACTCATATTTTGGTGAGGAATTTTGGTCGGTGCGAAGAGTGGTCAAGTTTTGATTCTTTTATTACCCCTGAGTTGATAGCTGAATATCAGTTGAAGGTGATTGACTTGCCGAAATTGAGGCTGGATACTGCCACAACGGTATATAAGAATGCTTTGAGTTTCACTGAAGCGAGGAGATATTCGGCGTTTAGTACGGCTCAGTTGGCTGGGTTAAGGGGCTATCTGCGACGGGTATATGCTGGATTGTCAACTGTTGGGTTTAATGTTGAAAGTCTCAAGGTGAATCAGTGAGTTATTTGAAAAAGTCAACTTTATCTCAGCAGCAGAATGAGTTGCGAGAGTTTGTAGAGCAAAGGTTAGGTAAAGAAAAACCTGAGATTAAAGAGCGAGTAGATCAATGGCTGAGTAACAATCAGTATTTTGTGGACAATGAGTTGTTTGATTTTTATTTCTGTGTGGCGCAGAATCTAGCTGCGGTTGAGGTGCTGGGCGGTTCGGGGGAGAAGCTAGTTAAAGCTAAGATGGAGCTTGAGGAGTCGGTTGAAGCTTATACAACGCAGGTGGTTGATACTTCTAATTGGATACATGGGCAATTGGATAGTCAGTTACGGAGTGTTTTAGAGAATCAACGGAAGTTAGATACGAAGTTGATTCAAGTCTTGGAAGGATTGACACAAGAGAATCGGAATTTGAAAACTATTTCGACGGGCTTGGTTAACTCGACTTCGGTTTTGCTCAAGAAGCAGCAACAATTAGTGATGCAGACGCAATTCGCTCACGACTTGGTTGGGAAATCAGTTATTATCGCTTGGATTATCCCAGTAGTAACATTGCTAGGCTGCATGGCTGTATTGATGTTATGAAAATCTTGAAAATCAGACATTAGCACAGCATTTTTATTAAAAAGCTAATAGCTAACAGCTATGAATGAGAGTGATTTAACAAATAGTCAAATCGATCGCCAAGCCAATAGATTTAATGTTTGCCTTTGGAATCGGTTGTAACTCTTCACTGGTATCAGTTCTTCTGGTATTCCCTCTAAAGCGATCGCAACTCAAAGTGCAAATTTGTAGTACTAAATAGAGCCTAAATGAGCTAGAATAATTTTAATTTAACAGCCTAATTTAGTTTTAAAGTCAAAAGTTGGAAAAGTTAATGGAGAAAACATGATGAACAATCCTCCACCATCTCCTAATCTCCTTCAAACTCCTTTAGAACGCTACAAAAAGGCTTTGAACTGTATAACTGCTCCTAATTCTTTAACGAATAAAAATCAGGTTCTTGAAATTCTTTCAGCTAGAGATGCGCTGGGAAAGTTACTAGAAACTGAGAATTCAGGCGTTGGTGGATGCGTAATGCCTCAAAAACAAACTTGAAGTGTACCAAATCTCAAATAGTGCAATAGCAAGCGGAGGGAATATTTGAGTAATAGAAGAGATTTAGAATAGCAAAGAGTCTTGCGATGTAATCGGGCTAGATAGTGTCTAAGTCTTGTATTTTCTCCTTCGACTCGTGTCATATAGGTCTTACTAACAAGATGATCTTCAGGTGAACGGTACACTTGAATTCAATTCAAGTGCCTGCGTTCACTGCATTCCGCTGCTCGATATACTTTGGATATACTTTCCATCCATCAGTAACATAGAAAAAGCTATGCCAGCATTTGATAATCTGCCAAATCGGTTCAAAAGCCTGATGAGAGCGCTCGCCTAGATTAAACAAAAAAGGAACTCCAGCTTGCTCTTTTCCCCCCATTACTAAGACCTTGGGCATTTGAGAACCACCTTCCCGCCAAGCTTGAATCGCTTCTTTCTGCAAGACTATTCGTAGTGATTAACATTTCAATCGACACTACGAATTGATCTTGGACTTCGACAAATAGATGATTACTTAGTCGGCAATCCATCATATCTTTTAGGATCTTTCTTTTGTTTTTTAGTCCCATCCGATCGCTGTTTGGGCTTTTTGGCTTCTTTGTTGCCTCTTTTTTTATCTCCCATGATGATTCCTAAATTAAATTCCTATTAAATGAGTGTATTGAAAGCTTGTTTTTTAATTAATTGAGGTACGCACAGCAAGCTTGGAAATTGTTACTTGCTGATACCTCAGTTCGGTCAAGATGCTAATTTACTTTTGACGTACTAGGTTGAGTAGTTCTTTTGGTGATGCCAGTAAATCAACCGCTACAAAGAAAATATTGTCTTGAGGATCGAGTAAAAACCGCCAGGCAATATTCATACCAACACTAGAACCAAACCAAGGCGTTTGGACTTTGCCTGTAAGTTTAATGGAAGTATAACCTTGGTCCATTGACTCAATTTTGCCTCGCTCTGGCATCAATTTAAGTCCCTGGCATTCTTCCCGCATATAGCTTAAAACTGCTTCACGACCAATAATTGGTTTTTGAAAAGGCGGTTGCAAAGCACCATGCAGAATTAATAGTTATAGACATTAAATAAAAACTCCAAAAGTGAATTAAAAGTGCATCATTATCGTCATCAATTCTGAAAAAACTAGATGCAATGATATCTGCAATCAAACTGAAAACTCGTTGTGTTAATTTGCTACTTGTTCTTTTTCTACAGGCATAGTCCACCAGATTGTAGTAATGAGTCAATTACTGCACCGACAAGCGGATGCAGCTTGTAACTACACCAAATGATGCGTTACGTTCGGACGATTGACAAG
>NZ_PVWF01000071.1 GCF_003003995.1 Pleurocapsa sp. CCALA 161
ATACTCAGTATTTTTGCTTATTCTGAGTTTACATCTCAGCCTTTCTTTGTTTCTAATTTTTTCGTCGAACTCACGTTTTTCAAGCTGCAAAGCAAGAAATTAAAACTAGGCTTTATGATGCTGACTTACCAGGACTAAAATTAACATTCAAGAAGGAAAGTATTGCCAAATGAAAAATAGAGACAATTAAATAATTGCCTCCACAGTTAAATTATTGGTTTGTAATTTATCAGTTAAATTTTAGCTTCTTCTTTCACTAACTTCTCCCACCCCAATTCCTTCAAGTTATTATTTCTCCGCATCGGACGAGTAGCCAACTCTAAAATATCCCGTGCATTAGTAAAGCCGTGAATTTGGGCAAAGGTAAATTCCACTGACCACTTGGTGTTAATTCCTCTCGCTTCTAGTGGGTTAGCATGTGCCATCCCCGTAATTACTAAGTCGGGTTTTTGTGCGTAAATGCGTTGAATTTGGTTATAGTTATCAGGTTTTTCCACGATGGTGGGAATAGGTACACCCATTTCCTTGCAGGTTTTTTCTAGTAATTCTAGTTCTGCTTTTTGATAACGTTTATCCATGTAGGGAATACCGATTTCCTGACAGGTCATCCCGCAACGAATTAGAAAACGTGCCAAAGAAACTTCTAAGAGGTTATCCCCCATAAAGAAGACAGACTTACCGCGAATTAACTGAAGATAATCTTCTAGACCTTCCCAAATCTTCGCCTCTCTTTCTTCTAGTCCTTGAGGTTCAATATTTAATACAGAGCAGATCTTTTCAATCCAGGCCCTCGTACCATCAGGACCAATCGGGAAAGGTGCGCCGATTAGCTTGGTTTTACGGCGACGCATCAGGGTAGTAGCAGTACGAGAAAGAAAAGGATTAACCCCCGCCACATAGTAACCTTCTTCAATTACAGGTAGTTCGGTAAAGCGTTTGGAGGGTAGCCATCCTGATACTTTAACTCCTTGCTTTTTCAGTTCTAAGGTAAGATTCGTCACTACAGGATCGGGTAATGAACCGAACAAGACTAAGGGCTGGTGGTCTTTATATTCTGATTCTTGTTGCGTAACATCTTCTTTTTTGCGTCCGAAGTTCAACAGGCTAGAAACAGCGTTGCGTTCTTTTTTCTCAGCTTCTAACTTAGGTGCTTTAGTCGGACATTTGTGAGCCATAGAAGCGAGAACAGTATCTTCCCCTTGAGTAAAGGCGTAGTCTAAACCATTAGCACGGGCGGTAACAATAGGAATACCGATTTCTGCTTCTAATCTTGGTGCTAAACCTTCCAAATCCATTTTAATTATCTCGGTGGTACAAGTACCAATCCAGACAATTACAGAAGGATTGCGATCGCGTTTTATTTGTAAACACAATCTCTTTAATTCTTCATAGTCGTTTAACTTAGCAGAAATGTCTCCCTCTTCTAATTCCGCCATCGCATAACGAGGTTCAGCGAAAATCATAACTCCCATTGCATTTTGCAGGAAGTAGCCACAGGTTTTAGTACCAATGACTAGAAAAAAGCTATCTTCAATCTTCTGATATAGCCAGGCTACACAGCTAATGGGACAAAAGGTATGATAATTTCCTGTTTCACACTCGAAATTTAAAGCACTGGGTTGATCTTGGGCAACAGTCATGTTTTGATCTCCTCTCTAACTTGGTCTAAATATTGTGAATCTAAAATTTAATTGTTGATTTGTTGTTTTTGGCGATCCTTTAGGTATAACCATTCGAGTACGATGCACAGCGAGTGCTAAAGCATACCGCTACGCATATCTTTTAGGATAATTGCTTATTTAATTCCAACAAATAGAGACACAATACGTATTGCATCTCTATGATTAATAAACAATCACCTATTGCTCACTGTTCATTGTTCACTGCTCATTGATTAAACCATCATCATGTCTAATTCTTCTTCTTTGTCTGGTTTAGCTACGGGAGGATTTAAATAGTAATCAGACAATAAGGAGAATAAATCTCGATCTTGAGCTTCATTGGGGACAACTCCTTCTGGTGCAGCCAAAACCTGGTCGGCAATACTGAGATAGTAGTCGCAGACATAGTTGAGGGAAGGATCGCTTTCTGCCATTTCAAATAGGGTTTTGCCTTTAACACGGGAAACGCGAATATCTTCAATCAAAGGCAAGATCTCTAAAACAGGCATTGGTACATGCTCGATATACTTGTCAATTAAGTCACGTTTAGAAGTACGATTACCAATTAAACCCGCCAATCTTAAGGAATGAGTCCGAGCTTTTTCTCTCACCGAAGCTGCAATCCGATTAGCTGCAAACAGAGCATCAAAACCGTTATCGGTAACAATCATGCAGTAGTCAGCATAGTTTAGAGGTGCAGCAAAACCACCACATACGACATCACCTAGAACATCAAACAAGATGACATCATATTCATCAAAAGCATTTAATTCTTTGAGTAGCTTAACCGTTTCGCCCACAACGTAGCCACCGCAGCCAGCACCCGCAGGAGGCCCACCAGCTTCTACGCAGCTAACACCACCGTAGCCTTCATAAATTACATCTTCAGGCCAAATATCTTCGTAGTGAAAGTCTTTTTCCTGAAGTGTATCGATAATGGTGGGAATAAGAAATCCTGTCAGGGTAAAAGTACTATCGTGTTTAGGATCGCAACCGATTTGTAAGACTTTTTTACCTCTTTTTGCTAAAGCTGCGGAAATGTTGCAGCTAGTTGTGGACTTACCGATTCCACCTTTGCCATAAACTGCTAATCTAATCTGCCCCACGTTGTTGTCCTCTAAGTTTGTATACGAGAATTTATTTGAGATTAATAATGGCGACGCTAGTTGTATTTGCGTTACGTCTATATTTGCAATTATCAAGCAATTAATCCCGAAAACAAAGTTGTTTCATCTTATAAAGTAGGTAATATTCTAAGGATTATATTGCTAAAAGCTTTTTTATAGTCAAATTTGGTTTTATAACCTGATAAATATCAATATTACTATTTAAAATGTATTTTATGTATTATAAATATATAAATATGGACAAAACACAAAAACTAATTTGACCTAATAGATTAAGAAAATATTAGTCAAATAAACGAGCCATCAAGGTTTATGGAAGGTTTGTGGATTGATAATACTTGACGCTATCTTTGACAACGGCTTTCAAGATCGAATTAAAGCCCAGATCGAGTATAAATACCTGTGGCGATCGCCCTACCGCTCAAATACATTGCCATATGGTCTGCTAACTCTTGTGTCAAAGTATCAAGATCGAGAATAAAAATTTTTGTTTAGTAAAGAAGAGTTAATTTTTTGTCTAGACCTAGAAAATGTCAACATTTATAAAGCTTAGAGACTATTTAAAAATAGTCGGCGTGGTCAATTAATCATTGATGTCCAAAAATCTATTTGCCGATCAACAGTTTAAATGACATAACATTTAGTCATAAATTAAATCTAAAAATTATAGTATCAATGTTGCTCAACATATTTATTATTTCCCTATTAGGTTTTGTGACTCTATATGTCCTGCGTGGGATCGGTATGATTACTTTTATCTCAGGAGGAGTAATTACAATATTATTAATGACTATGGTCATCTCAGGTTTAACCTGGGGGATTTTAAAAACCAGAAGATATTAGATATTAATCAGAAAATTTGAACGTAATTGTAATTGGTGGTGGTGCTGCGGGATTTTTCGGCGCGATCGCCTGTGGTTCAGCCAATCCTCAACTTAAAGTCACCTTAATTGAAGCTGGAAGCAAACCTCTAGCTAAAGTACGCATCTCTGGGGGTGGCAGGTGTAACGTGACTCATCACTGTTTTGAACCTGCTCGTTTAGTAGAAAATTATCCTCGTGGTGGGAAAGCTTTGCGGGGAGCATTTTCTCGTTTTCAACCTCAAGATACTGTGGAATGGTACGAATCCCGAGGAGTAAAGCTCAAAACCGAAGCTGATGGCAGAATGTTCCCTATTACCGATAGTTCAGAGACGATTATCAATTGCCTAATGCACGCGGCAAATAAGGCAAAAGTCGATCTACTAACAGGGGTGGGAGTCAAGACAGTTAAACAGTATCAAGATGAGCGCGGAGCAAGCTATTTTCAGGTTGAATTAAAAAATGAGCGAGTCATGAAATGCGATCGCCTGTTAATCGCCACAGGTAGCAATCCATTAGGCTACCGCTGGGCAAAAAACTTAGGACACAAAATAGAGTCTGCTGTACCTTCTTTGTTCACCTTTAATCTGAGAGATTCACGTTTACAGGGTTTAGCTGGGGTTAGTGTGAGTAATGCCCAAGTTAAGCTCGGAACGGGTAAAAATAAGCTCGAACAAACAGGCGCGTTGCTAATTACCCATTGGGGTGTAAGTGGCCCAGCGATTCTCAAATTATCAGCCTGGGGAGCAAGATCCTTATTCGATTTTAAATATAATTCTCCATTACAAATCAATTGGCTACCAGAATTTAACCAGGAAGACTTAAAACAGCTACTAACCGCCTTAAAACAAACTAATCCGCAGAAAAAAATCGTTAACTATTGTCCTGTAGAATTGCCCAAGCGCCTTTGGCAGAGCTTAATTAACTATGCCGAAATCAAACCTGACAAAGTGTGGTCGGAAATCAGCAAAAAAGAGCTAAATAAATTAGTGACAGAAATTGTTCAGGGACAATATGAAATTACTGGCAAAGGCGCTTTTAAAGATGAGTTTGTCACCTGTGGCGGGGTAAGCCTCAAAAAAGTCAATTTTAAAAACATGGAAAGCAAAAAATGTCCTGGACTCTACTTTTCAGGAGAAATACTTAATATTGACGGGGTAACAGGAGGGTTTAACTTTCAAAGCGCCTGGACAACATCTTGGTTAGCGGGACAGGCGATCGCCTTAAAATGATTACTAATTACTGATTACCGATTGACTGGTGGGCATTGTCAAGAACGATCACTCTTGATTTCGATTATTTTTAATGCCCACCCTACGCTTGTACTAATTACTGCTCATTGTTCAAGTCCAATCCTGGGTTTCTCCTGTTGCGGTGCGGCGATATACCGTCCCCTTGGCGTGGATGGCTCTGGTTTTAAGGTAAAGTTTTTCTTCCGTTAATTGCCAATTATTCAACGCCACTTTTAAATCCCGCTGAATATCACGCGCGCCTGGAAAGTCACGATAGCGAATGATTAGACGAGCTAATTCTACCAACTCGCGATCGCCAGGGTCTGTTGATACTGCTAATAAATGATCGACCGTTAGGCGATCCTTCTGATTTTGGGGATGTTTCTGTTCGACATTCTCCATCGCCATACTTAGCTATCTTGCACAGTTATCTAGATCTTTTGTTGGGAGGAGTTAAGAGGGGTAATGGTTGACGGGTTGAACCTGGGGGCAGATAGTATCTAACGGTTTCAGTGGCGATCGCTTTTGATTTCTTTTCTCCCTGTCGCCAGCGCATTACAGCCCCTAATAAGGCAATCAATAAACCGACAGACAGCAAACTTTCGCGTCCTCCTAGACCGCCAATGAGAGCATCGGTCACTCCTAAAATGAGAATAAAGCCAGATACAGGTTCTTTACGATAGACTGCTCTTAAAAATCTTGCAAATAAAAGATTCACTATTCTTTGCTTAGTTTAAACGAAACGATGATGTCCAGTAGGTTATCTCACAGATTAGCATAATTGTCAGATTATTTTAATCCTTCTATAGTTTTAACAGGGCAAACCAAGACTAAAAAGTAAAATTGCAGAGCAAAATTTCCATGAATCGTCGTACTTTTTTAAATTGGCTCGGATTAGGTTGGTTAGTTTCTGTTTCGCCGACAATAATTGCCTTAATTGTGGCAAATACCCAAGATAGTTCCGCCGCTAATCAGAAAGCTCCAGAATCTTTAGAATTTCCCGAAATTGTTTTCTATGTCTCTCCCCAGGGTAACGATGCCTGGACTGGAAAACAACCAGCTATTCAAGCAGGAGATGGAGCTTTTGCCACCATTACTAGGGCGCGGGATGCGATTCGTGAATTAAAACAGCAACAGGGCGGGATTAAACAACCAGTAACAGTCTTCCTGCGAGGAGGGACATATTTTCTGCCAGAACCCCTCAGCTTGACGACAGAAGATTCTGGAACAAAAGATTTTCTGATTACTTACAAAGCTTACGAACAAGAAAAACCGATTATCAGTGGTGGACGCATGATCAAAAATTGGCAAATAGCCACTTTAAATGATCAAACAGTCTGGACAACCAATCTTGCTGAAGTTAAGACTAAGCAATGGTCATTTCATCAACTGTGGGTCAATGGCGATCGCGCCCAACGTTGTCGCTATCCGAAAACAGGATACTTGAAAGTAGATCGAGCGCCAGATGTCACCCCAAATACTCCTTGGCAAGAAGGGCAAACTAGGTTTAAGTTTCGCCCAGGCGATTTACAACCATGGCAGGAAGTAGAAGAAGGAGAAGCAATTATCATAACCCGTTGGGTCGAGTCTCGCTTGCCAATTAAGGAGATTGACCAAGCCAGTCAGATTATCTCTTTCGATCATCCCAGTATCTATCGGATCGATCCAGGAGATTCTGATTCTTCAGCCGCAGGGATTTATTATCTAGAAAACATTGGCGAATTTCTCACCGATCCAGGTGAATGGTATTTAGAGCGAAAATCGGGTCAGGTCTATTATATTCCTTTACCTGGAGAGGAAATTTCTCAAGCAGAGATAATTGCTCCTGTTCTATCTAAACTCGTTGATCTCTCAGGTGAAAGGCAAGCAGAGCAATTTGTGGAATATCTTTGGTTTGAAAATATAACCTTTGCTCATGGAGAGTGGTATTACTCCCAAGGTGATCGGCGTAGTTTGGGACAAGCTGCTGTGAAAGGACTGACTGGGGCTATTTATGCCGAGCGAGTTCGTTTTTGTACTTGGAAACAATGCGCGATCGCTCATATTAGCAATTATGGGATCGATTTTGCTGATGTTTGTCTAAATAATAAAATCCTTGAATGTCAATTTTTTGACTTGGGTGCGGGGGCAATCAAAATTGCTAATTATGGCAATCATCAAATTATCGGTTGTCATATCTACAATGGCGGACTGATTTTTCACGCTGCTGTGGCAATTTGGATCGGCAGTGCCGCTAATAATCTAGTCGCCCATAATCACATTCATCATTTTCACTACTCTGGCATTTCTGTGGGTTGGACTTGGGGTAGTGCCGATAATCCCACAGAGAATAATTTAATTGAATTCAATCACATTCACGATCTCGGTAAACTTGCTGATAGCGATCTTCCTCTGCTCAACGATAACGGAGGTATCTACACCTTGGGGGTTCAACCAGGGACGAAAATTCGCTCAAATTTAATCCACGATATCCAAGCTTATAACTTTGGTGGTTGGGGAATTTATCTCGATGAGGGAAGTTCGCAAATTATAGTTGAAAATAACACCGTGTACCGAACCAGAACGGGAGGATTTCACTTACACCAAGGGAGAGATAATATCGTGCGCAATAATATTTTTGCTTTTGGCGAACTATCTCAGCTTGAGCGTACTTTAAAAGAAAATTCTCTAGAGGATAAAGAGTATAAAAGTTTTACTTTAGAAAATAATATTATTTATTGGCATCAAGGCGATCTACTAGCAGGTAAATGGGCAGATGGACATTATGTCTTTAATCGTAATCTTTATTGGTATGATAGCGATCGCCCGATTAGGTTCGGTGGATTATCTTGGCAAGAGTGGCAAAGAAGAGGGAGGGATGCTCATTCAATAATTGCCGATCCCATGTTTGTTGCCCCAGAACGAGGAGATTTTCGACTCAAACCCAATTCTCCCGCCCTAAAAATAGGTTTTCAAGCTACAAATTTTGTTGGTGTTTAATTATTTATCCTGCACTTAAGTCTTGAATAGGGAATTCCACACTTTGAACCGTAATTTATCAATTTTTCAGATGATATACACTAGGATTAGACCATAGCGAAATCGGAAGAAGATCAATGGCTAATTTTGAAGATATTGCCAAGAAAGCTTTTTATATGGGAGTTGGTTTTGCCTCCTATGCCCAAGAAAAAGCCAGCGACACAGTCAAAGATTTGAGAGTTCAAGCTCAAAAGCTGGCAGAAGAAATGGCTGAACGAGGCGAGATGAGTACGGAAGAGGCGCGTAAATTTGTTGATGATTTGATGGAACAGGCACAAGGCACTGTATCAAGTCACAATTCGACAACTGAAAGAGAACCGCGTCGCATTGAGATTGTCGATGTCGATGAGGAATCTACTCCTCCAGCAGCTAATAGAGAAAGATCTCCTCGCTCCAATGCTGATGGAGATGATCTACGTCAGCAAGTGCAGTTTCTTCAACAAGAGTTACGTCGGCTCAAAAAAGAAATGTAAGATCACTATTTAGTTAGACTAGATGATATCTGTTAACAAGGTTAATTTATGAATAATTGGCAAAATGAGTGGTGGAAACAGATTGAAAAAACCGCAGCAGAGATGGAGGGGTTTTTGACGGAGGTAGGAGAAACTACCGAGTTGCTAGTAGATGAAGTGGCTGAAAATGTCGGCTCTTTTTTAGCACAGTTTTCGACAGACTGGGCCGACGAAGTTGAAGACTTTATTCATAACTTCGTAGATGTGATCGTTACCACCAGTGATGAAATAGATGCTGCTCTATCTAACGAGTGGGATAATTTTGTAGATGATGATTTTACCAGCGTTAGTTATCATACTCCCTCGGCTAAAAGTCATCCTGCTTGCATTAATTGTGCTAACTATCATGGACAAGTTTATAACGGCAATCTTTTAGTTTGCGCTATGCATCCTCATGGATACGAAGACAGCACTTGTCCTGACTGGACAAAAGAATAGTAGCATTAATTATTTGCTTTACTAATCTCTCTCAATGGTGAGGGTAATTTGGTAGATTGTAAATATTTATTGATTTATTGCCCAAGGAATTATGCTGATGGAATACATAGCATTAGCAGCTCGTATCTGCCTGTGTCTAATTTTTTTTAAAGCGGGAATCAGCCACATTACAGCTTTCAGCGGATTAGTGGAAACTATCAGCAGTCAAGGATTGCCTTTGCCTAGCCTATTGGCAGCAGGAACAGTATTTTTTCAACTATTAGGCTCTGTCTCTTTATTGTTAGGTTATCAAACTAAGATTGGTTCAATTTTACTAATCATTTTCTTGATACCCGCTTCTTTATTATTTCATAATCCGCTTGCCGATCCCAGTCAAATCAACGACTTTTTGAAAAACATTGGTTTGATTGGTGGATTATTGATGGTTATTTATGCAGGTGCGGGAGCATTAAGTGTGGATGGTCAAAAAAATTCAGAGCGATTGCTAAATTAGCCAAAAAACTGCCAAAAGTTGTCGTGATTGGGGCAGATTTTGCAGGATTGAAAGCCTCTTACAATAGGATAGAGTTTAACAAGTTGAGCAATGTCCAACTACGATCGCATTTATACTACCGTACGCCAAATACCTTGGGGTAAAGTGGCTACTTACGGACAAATTGCCGATTTCTCTGGACTATATGGCAAAGCTCGTTTAGTAGGATATGCCTTATTTAGAGTCCAAATAGAGGATGATATTCCCTGGCATCGAGTAATTAATGCTCAAGGAGAAATATCTTATTCTTTACAACGTCAGGGTGGCGATTATTTGCAAAAAGTTTTGTTAGAAGAAGAAGGAATTGAGTTTAACAAAAGTGGCAAAATTGACCTAAATAAATATCGTTGGCAACCAAACTTTAATTTTTTGAGTAGTAACTTAGATTAAGTTATCAAGCTCTGAGTCAGTAAAACTCAAATTATTCAAATTTTGTTGTATATACTTAGACAATGATTAATTTTGCGGTGTGGGATTAGCTGTAGAATTAATAGGAAAATTATAGATGTTTAGAGATTGCTACTGATAACCAGCAACCAATGATAGAAAATCTTCAGTAGCTAATCTTACATTTTGCTCGACACATAAAACACAATGACGCTACAAACAATCAAGCAATCAAGTACTAATCAAGTTCTTTTGGGGAAATCTTTAGAGGAGTTGACCACCTGGATACAAGAACAAGGACAACCAGGCTACAGAGGTAAACAACTATATCAATGGTTATATCAAAAAGGAGCGCGATCGCTTCTAGATATTTCGGTTTTCCCGAAGCAATGGCGCTCAAAAATGGCAGACTATCCTCTAGGACGTTCGACAATTCATTATCGCAGTGTTGCACCAGATCAAACTCGTAAGTATTTACTGCGTCTGGCGGATGGCTTGATTATTGAAGCTGTCGGCATTCCTACTAGCAAAAGACTAACGGTGTGCGTTTCTTCTCAAGTTGGTTGTCCCATGGATTGTGATTTCTGCGCTACGGGCAAAGGTGGTTTTACCCGTAATCTTAAGGCGCACGAAATTATCGATCAGGTATTGACGGTACAAGAGGATTTTGAGCAAAGAGTAAGCAATGTCGTATTTATGGGTATGGGAGAACCCATGGCAAATCTGGATGAGGTTGTGTCGGCAGTGAAGTCTCTCAACCAAGATGTAGGAATTGGCGCGCGATCGCTTACAGTATCTACAGTGGGTATTCCTGGCAAAATTCAGCAGCTAGCACAATATAGACTGCAAATTGTCTTAGCAGTTAGTCTTCATGCCTCTAATCAAGCTTTGCGAGAACAATTAATTCCCAGTGCTAAAAAATATACTTTAGACCATTTGTTAGATGAGTGTCGAGATTATGTCCAGGTAACTGGCAGAAGAGTTACGTTTGAATATGTCTTGCTAGCAGGAGTCAACGATCTACCTGAAAACGCGAAAGAATTAACTCACTGCTTAAAAGGGTTTCAAACCCACGTTAACCTAATTCCCTATAATCCTATTTCCGAAGTTGACTATCAAAGACCCAGAAATCATCGCATTAGAGAATTCGCCAATGTTCTTGAACAGGCAAACATAGCCGTCAGCGTACGTTACTCTCGTGGCTTGGAAGCAGACGCGGCCTGTGGACAACTAAGAGCCTCAAAAGTTTAGCTTGATTATCTTACAAAGTATAATTTTTCAGTGGCGCGATCGCAACATTAAAGTTTTAGATCAACAAAAAAGAGGTCAGCTAGACCCCTTCGAACTCAAATATAATTGAGGGCAATTTTAAGATAAGCCTGTATTCATACCTTGCTTACCAGTGGCTAACTCAACTTTAATAATTTTACCGCCCATTTTCATAATCCGTTGCTGCTCGCGAAACCAGTTATCGTAGGGTACAAGCTTCGTGAAAAAAGTGTTTTGTAATTCTCGTTGAGTGCGAATTCTGGTCTGACTGGGAACACAAGCCGTCACCTTAAACATACGCATGAGATAATTTCTCCTGATTAAATAAAAAAAGTTAAATTTTCCTGTAGTAAATTTGCTACTTCAGCAATTAGCTGATTAGTCTTGTTTAAACAAAACTAGCTTCTGCTTTAAACATTGCCCAAATACCAAAATTCGGGAGTCAGAAGTCAATACTAGATCTCGCCTCAACTTACTTTTTCTTTGCGATCGAAAAACTAAGCTTTGTTGGAACTAGCACTCACTCTAGACTTCCGAATCTGTGCGATAGCGAAGCGTGGAGGTCGTCTAATCGCTATTTTAAACGACTAGCCTTGTGATCTCTAAACTAGCTTAGCTTAAGCCAGAGCAGATGTAGTCGAAGTAAACGCCCATTTCTTTGCCAGCATCAGCGCCAACTAAGCTTGCAGTTACTTCTTTCATCGCTTGAATTGCTTGAACAGTAGAAGAAACAGGAACTCCTAAAGAATTATAAGTTTCTTTCAAGCCGTTCAATACTCGCTCATCTAGGATGGAGGGATCTCCAGCTAACATAGCGTAAGTAGAATAGCGAAGATAGTAGTCAAGGTCACGAATACAAGCCGCATAGCGACGAGTAGTGTACATGTTGCCACCAGGACGAGTTACATCAGAATAGAGCAAGGATTTTGCTACTGCTTCTTTAACGATGCTAGCTGCATTAGCACTAATTACGCTAGCAGCACGAACTCTTAATTGACCAGTTTGAAAATAGCTTTTGAGCTTGTCCATCGCAGCACCATCGAGGTATCTGCCTTGTACGTCAGCCGAATTAATTACAGAGGTAATTGCGTCTTGCATAGTTTTATTTCCTTATCTTACCGAGTCTTAAACTGTTTAACACTGATAAGTTAGTGTGTTTTTGAAAAATTTGTTACTAGTTATATTTTAGTAGCCAGGCATTGCCTACTACTGCATAGCTCCGATTACGTAATCGAAGTAGGAAGCGGCTTCAGAGGTGTCATCACCAGACATCATTGAAGTAGCTACGTTTTTCATTTCGCGGATACTTTGAGCCATTGCACCAACGTCAGTACCTAAAGACTTGTACATCTCTTTAGCACCAACTAAACCAATTTCTTCGATTGGAGTTGTGTCGCCAGCTACTACACCGTAAGTAATTAGGCGTAAGTAGTAATCCATGTCACGCAAACAAGTTGCAGTCATTTCTTCGCCGTAAGCGTTGCCGCCAGGAGAAACAACGTCAGGACGTTTTTGAAAAAGTTGATCGCCAGCTTGCTTAACAATACGCTCACGAGACTCAGTTAGAGTTTGAGCAATACGTAAACGGCTTTCACCACTAGTGACAAAAGATTTAATTCTGTCTAGTTCACCAGGACTCAAGTAACGAGCCTCAGCATCTGCATTCACGATGGATTTCGTGACTATACTCATCGATGGATTCCTCCCAATGATTATGAAATTAATGAATAAATTACCTTTTTATCGGTAGCTTTGATTTTTAAAGAATCCTCAGTTAGCTTGTTGCTGTTATTTAATCGCTCTTTAATTCGTCAGGATGACGAGAAAAAAAACTGACACAACACCCCTTGAATTAGGTTGGTTTTCTACCACCTAAATCTCGCTCCTGATATCCTCCTAGTTTATAGATTACTCTGTTTTGCCACCTAGTTTCTAGCTTTCTGCTACAAATTAGTATTGCAACTTGTCCAAACTAATCTGCCACCAACCGCCAACTTGTCAACAAACCTTTACCTAAAATAATGTTTCTACAACTTTAAGCTGTTTTGATTACTCCAAGTAAACTGTTCCTAAAATGCTTCGTAGTATTCAGGGCTGTTAATTCGAGTTGACTAGATTCTTGCTGTAGCAATTGCCAACGTAACTATAATCCAATATTTTGTTGCAGTTAATTCTCTTTCCTTAACAGAATTTAATGTTGTATTTCTTGGTAATTAGCCACCAGAAGTTAACTTTATCGCTGAAGATAAAGCCACTCTAAATTCTGGAGATAGTTTTAGAGAATTTGTTGCCCAAAAAAGCATTTCATCTAAATTAAAGACAAGACGACACAAAGCGATCGCCTTAGCAGTCTTGTCTTATTGTCTCATTACTTGCTAAATGCTATTTCCTACTATCTCGAAGTTGCTTTAACCGTATCAAAGCTAGGCACAACGATTTCGTCATTCTGCTTCGTCAAGCGATTATAGAGCTTCTCTGTGTTAGGGAAATTAGCAGCAGGGAGAGTGGGGAAACGACGGTAAGGCACAGTATCCTCACCAAATACCTGGACATACTCCATACTGTTAACCATTGCTCCAATAAAGGCTTTTAGTCCTTGAGAAGCCAGAATTTTGTTGTATTTCTGAATTTCTTTTTGGTTAACTGGCGCACGTCCTAGGAAATGTTTGGTCCCTAGTTCAATTGCCTTAGTATTGGGATAAGGAGTATAGAATTCTTTGAGATATAGCTCAGAACAACCTAAACCTTCAATAAATTCTTTGAGATTAATTTCCCCGTTACCCAAACGGCTTTCTAAAGCGGAAAATTGAGTCTGGACTACGTAAGGATCGATATCTCGCTCAAATACTTGGCGATAAGCAGCCCTAACCACATTTTTCAACGCTACTTTATCTACGGTAGTAGTAAGCTTGAATACCTTGCTTTGTATTCGCTGGGCGCTAACCCCTTGGGCTATTTTCTGCTGGACTTCAGGAGCAGTGCGGAAAGAGCTAATCTGACCTAACTCGACAAAACGAGGTGTTGTATTTTGCTCAACTTTTGCGCCGATACCTTCTTCGATAGCGCCAGGACGTGATTTGCGTAGTTGCAAACCGCCAGCAGTGAGATAACGCTCATAGGGAACAGTATCGTCACCAAAGGCTTCTGAGTATTCAGGGGAATCAATGATCGCATCAACTAGCGCGTAGAACCCTTGCTTAGAACAAATATCAAAATACTTGTTTATTTCCTGACGACCATAGGTGGGACGACCCAAGAGACGACGGTGAATGTATTCCACCGCTTTGACTACATACAATGATGTCCAATACAAATTACGGAAAGTATCCGACTTAGCCAAGGCACGAATAAACTCCCGTAGAGTTATATCGCCGTTCTCCAGCTTGATTTCAGCAAGCTTTACTTCCTGACCTTGATATACATCTCGACCAAATACCTGGCGATAGCAAGCTCGAATTACAGCTTGAGTGGAATTTTCCGCAAAGTTAACGCTGCTCTGGTTGTTTGCTCCTGGTAATTGATTGTTGAGACGGAATACTTTTGCCCCTAAAGATCCAGGTGATTCAGGTCTAGCAGCAGGATTGCTGTTTTGGTTGTTAATACCTGCGCCACGATGAATCAAAAGACGTTTAGTGTCTTTATTGAATGGCGCAGGACTACTGCTAGGATTGCGAGTTGCTTTAGGGAAGATTGCGCCAAACTGAATTTCTAGCGGATCGTTACCTGAACCATAAACGTGCTGGTCTGGTAAAGGACGATCATAGCGGGCAAAAGTAGTCACAAACTGAGGTACTTTGCGGAAAGGTGCGCTGTAGTTCAGTAGGTCTTGCTGCATCCCCCAGTTACGACATTCCTGAGCTTCTTGACCCAAGCCTCGAAGATAGGGAACGGTTTCTTCACCGAAGTAATCAGCATATTCTTGAGAATCAACTAAAGCATCAACTAATCCTGATAATCCTTTTGCCGAAACAATGGAAAAATAATCTTGGACTTCTTCACGAGAGGAAGGACCACGACCCAGAATATGACGAAAAGCTAGTTCTAAAGCGCGACTGTTGATAAACGGCTCAAAAAACTGCTTGCGGTAAAGTTCGGATTTACAGAGGCGACGGACAAACTCTTTCATCGAGATGTCGCCATTTTTCACCTGAGACTCAAGATAAGAAATAGACTGACCATAAGCGCGGGTAATATCGCGCTCAAAAATTTGTCTGTAAGCTGCTTTAATTACCGACTGCTTCTCTAGAGTAGACAAGCCAGTTTTCATCACAAATTTTTGACGACCTTCTGAAGCATTAAAGTAGCTTTGAGGCAGCTGCAAACCTTGCAAATCAGAAGAAGAGCGCTGACGCAATTTATCTGAAGGAGTAGGAGCTTCAAATTCCTTAATGGCAAGGGTAAAATATTGCTCAACCAGACCGCTAGCATCTTGATCTTTGCGGAAATAATCCTTAGTTGCAGCACGCATTTCCTGCAACGCTACGATTGTTGCAGCAGTAGAGCAGGCTCGCTCAATGATTTCTCGCAGTCCTCTGATGTTTACGACCAGAATATTGGGGTCGCCTGCGACAATGGCATAGCTGATATAGCGCAAGAACCAAGCCATATCTCGCAGAGATTTCTGCATATTGCTTGGTCCATACTGAGATACGTTGATCGGTCTAAAACCTGCGGGAACTGCTCCTGCTCCCCCTACAAATAGAGATTTAAAAGCGCCGAATAGATTTGTGTTATTTTTATTATCTTTTTGCTCGACTATCAACTCACCAGGAACGTTGGTGTTGCCACTTGGGGTTGCTAAAGCCATTTCTTCAATCTCAGCAGGCTTCTCCAAATAAGACATGGGAGAACCACCAGTAAAAATGCGATTTGCTGCCCTAGAGACAATAATGTCCGCATTGTTGGTGATTGTCTGAGCGATGTTGATACGTTGAAAACCAGATTTATAATATGCTGTTAATTCTTTGAGTTCGCCCTGTTCTAAATAGCGGTCTTGTTGTTCTGCCTGCAAGATTGCCGACACCGCTACGGTTTTATAGAGTTGAGGACGGGCTAATGAACTGCCACCACTTGCCGTTACACTCATGTTTATTTTTAATTAGTTGTTTACTTATACTTCAGCTTTTAGATTAAAACGTTTCGGTCTTGGAAGGGGGATTTATTAAGAACTATGTACTAAATGAAAGAAAGTTAATTAGGCGATCGCTTGTAGTTTTGAGCCAATAAAAAAGACAGGTACTAACCTGTCTTAATGTTACTTAATACTTAAGCACTTAAGCTTAATGTTAGAAATTCATTTCGGCTGCTTGAACTCTTTCTACTTGCTTCTTCTTCAATACCAGCATGATTTGGCAAATCATAATTCCGCCCACGAAAGCCATCAAGCCACCGATGCGCGCAGGGCTTTGCAGCACTACTTCTGTATCTTTCTGACCAAAGCCACCAACATTGGGATTAGTAGTTAGAGCTTCACCAGCAGCAACCTGTTGCCCTTCTGCAACGATTAATTCAGGCCCAGCAGGGATCTTGTCGGTTGTTGTCCCATCTTCAGTGTTGATTGCCACTTCATAACCACCAGCTTCTTGAGGAGTAATTGCAGCGATTGTACCTGCAACAGAAGCCTTAACGGCATTATTGTTACTTGCTTCACCAGTAGGATAGATTTGTCCGCGTCCTCGGTTAGCGCCTAGATGAACGGGATACTTCCCAAAGTTGATATTTTTGTCGGTTTTAGGATTAGGAGAAAGTACGGGAAAAGTAATTTCTTGATACTGTTCGCCAGGTAAAGGTCCAACAATGACTACGTTATCTGCACCTTCTTTATATTCTTGGAAGTATACTCCGCCTGTTTTCTCCTTCATTTCTTCGGGAATACGGTCTTCAGGGGCAATTTTAAAGCCTTCAGGCAGCATTAACACTGCACCGACATTTAAACCGCCTTTAGAACCGTCGCCCAACACCTGTTGACTAGCTAAGTCGTAGGGAATTTTTACTACAGCTTCAAATACGGTATCGGGTAGGACAGACTGGGGTATTTCGACTTCTGCTGCTTTTTCGGCTAGGTGACAGTTAGCACAGACGATTCTGCCAGTAGCTTCTCTGGGAGTTTCAGGGGCAGTTTGTTGCGCCCAAAAAGGATATGCAGCAGCGGATTGGGATACAGCAAGATCGCTGGTTAGGAAAATAGCCACAGTAGCGATCGCCACTACGGTAGTTTTAGTAATTATGTCCTTGGCAAACTTTAATAATACCAATGGTTTCAATGTTCTCATTTGTTAGATCAACAATCTCAAAAAGATTAACTATATGATTAATATGGGGAATTTATCCAGATTCAGTTGACGACGAGAGATTTTTCTCCATCCCTCACTTTATTATGCCCAGTAAGGCTTATCGCCAGTTCGGAAATCAGTCTCTGTCCACTGACTAAAGATTAGTTTGTCGTCTTGTTCTTGCGCTTTGGCTAATGCTAGGGATAGAGGTGCTGGACCTCGAACCACTTTACCTGTCTCGTCATACTGAGAACCATGACAAGGACACATAAATTTGTTTTCGCTGGCATTCCAAGGAACTACACAACCCAAGTGAGTACAGACGGCATTAATACCGTAGTTGCGCAAAGTAGAATCCCCTTCTACCACAATATAGGTGGGATCGCCTTTTAAACCCTGTGCTAAAGTGCGATCGCCTGGTTGATGTGTGGCGATAAATTCACTCACGATAATATCGTTACCCAAAGCATCCTTTGCCGTCACACCAGCAGCACTACCTCCACCAGTGTTGGGGATAAAATATTTTACTACTGGATATAAAGCACCCAAGGCCACTCCTGTGATTGAGCCGAAGGTGAGCAAATTCATGAATTGTCTACGCCCTAAATCGGGGACGTTTTCGTCAACCATATTAGGGATATTAGAACTAGAAGATTGAGCCATAGCTATAGATAAATTGTATGTTTCTTGTAAACTTTGTAAACTTAGATATGGATGACTAGGAGATGTAGAAAAATCTTCTCTGCCAAAGAATTTTATAATCTTCTCCGCCTTAAAAAGTTAACAGTTGCGAGTCTAACTTTATAGTCTACTAGAGTTTTAGGGTTAAGCAAAATCCAACAAAACTCTGATCTGACCATTGGTGAAACGCAATATGAACCAATGTATTAAATTATTACAGAGATTGAGGATCGATTCCACTCAAGGTCAACTGGTTTATTAGTAAAAACATCATGACAGGCGAACAATTACACCAACTTTTGTTAGCAAAGTGGGGCTGTTCTTATGATATGCAGCTTAGAAAGATTAAAGGCAAGATTTATGTCCAGGTAATGTGGAAATACTTGGAACAAGCCTCTTTTCCTCTCTCGGAACAAGAGTATGCTGAAAATCTTAACGCGATCGCCACTTACATTAATGGTTGGAACAGTGTAGAGCAGATCCAGTCTTATATTCACAAGACTCGCGATCGCCCCCGATTAGGCAAAGCCGTTAGTATTCAGCTCGATCTTGGGGAACGCAATTCAGAGTGGATTTTAGATGATGTTTAAAACTTTGTTGAGGTATTGTTAAAAAATGTTGCGGAATAAAATGCAACACAATTGCAACACAATTGTTTTGTAAGGTTAAAAAAATCTTGATAATGCCTGTCCATAACTAGATAGTATGGTTAATGGTTTTAAAAAACAGGCTAAGACAAACATGGTAGGCAAGCGCGTTGGGGTAATTGGTGGCGGACAGTTAGCCTGGATGATGGCTTTAGAAGCACCAGCACTTAGTATAGATTTGATTGTCCAAGCTGAAAGCGAAACTGAACCTGCGGTAAAGATCGCTAAACAGTTTGTGATTGGTAATGTAGATGATGCGATCGCTACCAATAAGATGGCGCAAATGTGTGATGTGATTACCTTTGAAAATGAATTTGTTGATCTAAAAGGTTTACAGGAATTAAACTTAAAAGAAGTATTCAAGCCCAGTTTGAATACCCTGAAACCCCTGCTAGACAAGTATCATCAGCGCAGTTTTTTGCAGCAAGTTAATTTGCCTGTGCCGCAGTTTAGCCTATGGTCATCTCAGGAACAAGTGATTGCTGACTATGGTTTTCCTCTGGTTTTAAAGGCTCGTCGTCATGGCTATGATGGACAGGGAACTTTTATTATTAAAGACCTAGAATGTTTACAACAGCTAGCTAAAACTGTTCCCGTTACGGAATTGTTGGTTGAAGAATTTGTCCCTTTTGAACGAGAATTAGGCATTATCGCTGCGCGTAATGAAGCGGGGGAAATCGCTATTTATCCTGTTACCGAAACTTTTCAGCAAAATCAAGTCTGTCATTGGACAATTACCCCCGCAGATGTACCGAAAAAAGTAGCCGAAGAAGTTAAGGCGATCGCCCACACTATTTTAGATAAGCTAGAAGTAATTGGGGTATTTGGCATTGAATTTTTTCTTACTGCTGACAACCGAGTCTTGGTCAATGAAATCGCCCCCCGCACCCACAATTCAGGACACTACACCCTAGATGGTTGTGAGACTTCTCAGTTTACGATGCAGCTGCAAGCTTTGACGGGTTTACCTTTGGGTTCAACAGAATTGAAATCCGCAGGGGCGATTATGGTTAATCTGTTGGGTTTTGAAGAATCTGATACTGATTATTTACAGAAACGCAGTCAAATTTTGCAAATCCCTAATTCTTTTTTGCATTGGTACGGCAAAACATCTCGTCCAGGGAGAAAATTGGGTCACGTTACGGTGATTCTTGATGAAAAAGAACTAACTCAAGCAAAGTCTATTATCGAGCAGATAGAGTCACTTTGGTATGGGGAATAATTTAAAATGGCGATCACCATTTTATTGTGGCAATAAAATAAAAAATCTCTCAAAATTCTGTTAATTGTAGCTATTTTCTTCTCCATCACTTTTCTACCTTTAGGTCTGACAGTTGGCTTAAGGCTGTGGTGATGATATGACGGTTGTGTTTAGGAGGAGTTTGCTGTAGAACATAAATCATTATGATTATTTCTATTAATACTTGTTGAAACAGCAATATTGGATCTAATCTCCAGCCATTAAAAAGTAAAATAACTCCTGATAAAATTAGGGCAGGGGGACAAAAGGTAAGTTCTAAGATCTTTAATATTGTATTGACTGAAGAAGTTGAGCTTCTAACCCCCTTGATAATTTGGGTAATAGTTGAAAAAAAATAAACAATTCCTCCTAAAATATTTATTAATCCTAGTAATGCAGCAAAGTTTAATCCTAAATTAACCATATTGCGCTCATAATTTATTTACAGTTATAGAATAGACCTGTCTATTTTTAAGATAGGTCTAATGCTACATTAGGTATTTTCTACGATATTACGAATACAGATATAATTTTTCAACCAAATATCAGCAATTTGAGATCGCCAAATATATTATGTGATATTTTTTTAGATCGCCTTTTAGCTTTGAGTTACAAAAATAATCTTATTTAGTTAGGCGATCGCCTAACTAAATAAGACGCGAAGTTTTTTAAAACAACAGTTCATGGGGCAAAGCCCTCCCCCTCGACAGTAGATGCGGATATGCAAAGCGGTATGTTTTAGGAAGCGCTGACTCGCAAGACCTCTAAAGGAATTAAAGAAATTAGCGAAGCAAAGCTAGTCTTTTAGAACAGTAATTAGCAATTATTCAGCGATCTGGGTTTTTGTAACGAAATGCAAAGTATAATAACTAAATTAAGTCGTAAATTATACCGACTTTTGTGCAAACCATTATTTGAGATTAGTATTTATCAATGCGCGTTGCGATCGCTGGAGCAGGATTGGCAGGATTAGCCTGCGCTAAGTATTTGGTAGATGAAGGACATGAACCGATTGTCCTGGAACGTCGAGATGTTTTAGGTGGCTTAGTCGCTGCTTGGAAGGATGAGGATGGAGACTGGTATGAAACTGGTTTACACGTCTTTTTTGGGGCATACCCCAATATGATTCAACTGTTTAAAGAGTTGGGTATTGAAGACAGATTGCAGTGGAAAGAACATACTTTAATCTTCAACCAGCCAGAGAAACCAGGGACATATTCTCGTTTCGATGTTCCCGATATTCCTGCTCCTTTTAACGTTATTGTGTCGATTATTCGTAACAACGATATGTTGACTTGGACACAGAAGTTTAAGTTTGCTATAGGTTTGTTGCCTGCTATTGTGCGGGGACAGCAGTATGTGGAGAATATGGATCAATATGACTTATTGGCTTGGTTAGAACAGCAGGGTATTGATGAGCGAGTTAATAGCGATATTTTTATTGCTGCATCTAAAGCCTTAACCTTTATCAATCCTGAAGATGTTTCCGCTACTATTCCTCTAACTGCCATTAACCGTTTTTTGAAGGAGCGTTATGGTTCAAAAGTGGCTTTTCTAGATGGCTCTCCTACCGAGAGATTGTGTCAACCAATGGTTGACTATATTACGGAAAGAGGTGGAGAAGTACATCTCAATACGCCGATTAAGGAGATTATGACCAACGAAGATGGCACAATCAAAGGCTATTTAATTCGTGGTTTAGACGGTGCAGAAGATCGGGTAATTACGGCGGATGCTTATGTTTCGGCAATACCTGTCGATCCGCTGAAACCTCTGCTCCCTAAAGCTTGGCAAGAACAAACTTTCTTCCAGGATATGTGTAAGTTGGAAGGAGTAGAAGTAATTAATTTGCATCTCTGGTTTAATCGCAAGATTACCGAAATTGACCAGTTGTTATTTTCGCGATCGCCTTTACTGAGTGTCTATGCCGATATGAGTAACACCTGTAAAGAGTATGCAGATCCTGATAAATCGATGTTAGAACTTGTTTTAGCTCCTGCTAAAGACTGGATTTCCAAGTCTGATGAAGAAATTATTGCTGCCACGATGGCAGAATTAAAAAAACTGTTTCCCCAACACTTTGGGGGAGATAATCAGGCAAAATTGCTTAAATCTAAGGTAGTTAAAACACCTCGCTCCGTTTATCGCGCTTTAGCGGGTACGCAGTCGGTTAAACCTACGCAAAAAACTCCTATAGATAACTTTTACTTAGCGGGAAGCTTTACTAAGCAAGAATACTTAGGGAGCATGGAAGGGGCTGTACTTTCTGGTAAACTAGCAGCCAAAGCGATCGCGGCTGATTATTCTAATTTAACCCAGGTGGATAATAAAGCCCCAGCCGTCGCCATTTAATTTACTTAATCTACAAATCTAACTTTTGTTGCTTGTTATATGTCTCTAGTAGCAATAGGATGAGACAATGCTAAGTGACATAGGGCAGAAAACGTAGACTATCCCTATTCCCCGCTCAATAAAAGACAGTAACTTCTGCTTGCTTCTGAATGTTGCAATTACCAAAAACCGAAACAAAAAAACAACTAGTCTCAATAGACGAGGCTTATGAGATTTGCCGTCAAATCACGGCAGATTACGCTAAAACCTTCTATCTTGGCACTCTGCTGATGCCCAAAGAGAAAAGCAAGGCAATTTGGGCAATCTATGCCTGGTGTCGTCTTACTGATGAACTAGTTGACGGCGTTAAAGCTAAGTACACCACCAAAGAAACTCTAGCGCAATGGGAGCATCAGCTTGAGTCTGTTTTTGCAGGACATCCGATTGATGATACTGATGTTGCTCTGGTTGATACGATCCAAAATTATCCCATGGGTATTCAACCTTTTCGAGACATGATTGCTGGACAGAGAATGGATTTGTTGCGTAATCGCTATCAAAGTTTTGAGGAGCTTAAGCTATATTGTTACCGTGTTGCTGGCACAGTAGGCTTAATGTCCAATGCTGTTTTAGGTATTGGTGTCGATGCTAATGGTGTGCCGTGGGAAAAAGAAAAGCCAATTTATGTTCCTACCGAAGAAGCGATCGCTTTAGGGATAGCAATGCAGCTAACCAACATTTTGCGAGATGTAGGGGAAGATCTCCAGCGCGATCGCATTTATCTCCCGATTGAAGATCTTCATGCTTTCAACTATACAGAGCAAGATCTACTAGCAGGAGTGGTAGACGAGCGTTGGAAGGCAGTGATGAAGTTTCAAATCAAAAGAGCAAGAGAGTACTATCAACGAGCCGAAGCAGGTATTCGCTACTTAATTCGCGACTCACGATTACCAGTTTGGGCTTCTTTAATGCTTTATCAAGGTATTCTCGATGAGATTGAGGCAAATAACTATGATGTTTTTAATCAGCGGGCTTTTGTCTCTAAACCAAAGAAAACTTTATCTCTTCCTGTAGCGTGGCTAAGAGCGCAGGTATTGTAAAAAGATTAAATCAAATGTTTAAATCTATAGATACACATATTACCTATGATTCGATTTCTAACAGGACTACTGATTTCCATTTCCTTATGGTTGGGTAGCTGCGTAATAACCCCCCCCGCAACAGCAATGACTTCAATTAGTCTTAGCAATCTTTCTTACGAGCCATGTGCGGGAGATGAAGCCGATGGTAGCGTTGCTAGTGGCGATCTGCGTCCAGCTAGTTGTTACATTATTAAGGGTAAAGCGAAAAACATTTCAGGAAAAACTGTAGTAGATGCTGATGTTTTTGGACGGATTTATGACGCGAATGACAACTCAACCTTTGAGAATCGAGGGCGGATTGGCACAATCGAGGAAGTACCCCCTGGTGTGAGCAATTTTGCATTTAGAGTCAGTGTCCCTGCAAACCAACCAACTCCTTTGAAATTGAAAAACTTCAAAGCGTCTGGGTTTGCAGAAAAAGTCCGTCCCTACTATTACGACGATTTTGACAACCAAAACAACGAAAATTAGCTATAAAATCCGCCTGCCATACTGGCAGCAGCAAAGGATGTGAGTGAACTTTGGACAAACTGTAAAAGAATCAGTGCCAAAATTGCTGAAATATCAATTCCGCCTAAAGGTGGAATAATTGAACGGAATATATTGAGATAAGGGTCGGTAACAGGAGAGAGGAAGGAAATAATCTGTCCTGCCCATTCTGCTGTCTGAAACCAAGATAGCAAAATTCTCACAATTAGCAAGATCCAGTAAATTTGGAGAAAGCTAACAAGACTACTAACTATTAATGCCATAAATTTAATCAACTCCGTGATTGATTAGTAACTGCTTTAGTGTAATTATCATAACTTTCCTATTTTAAAGGAAAAGCGATGCAGATAGTAACGTCACTAAAGCTAGTGATTACCGACTTGATTTAAGGCTAATGTCGATGCTCAAAGAGACGCATACGCTACAGTACTATTTAGCTTAATTACGTAATGATTTAGTCATGCTGCAATTGCCATAATATGAGTTTTTTTATGAGTTTTATGAGTTCGGCAGAGAAAAGTAAAACTAAGATAAAATTTCAGACTCAAATTTAAATAGCAGTAACGATTAAATTTCAAAATGACATGACAAACAGCATAAATACAGCTTGATGCACATATTTAACCAGCACCATGCAGGTTTTTGACAGCTTAAATTGCCGAGATTTTAGGAGTATCTGTTATGTCAGTTGATGTTAACGAGTTTCGTAATTTTACTAATTCCAGTAATTTGTGTGAGGATCTTCAGATTGAAGGAGATTGGGCAGATAATTTAGCAGGTCATATTTTTATCGTTGCTCCCTGTCACCGTCCAACCGATCGCCATTTATTTGCTGGAGAAGGGGTAATTATCAGGTGGGATCTCCAGCCTCAAGAGGGAAAAATTCGAGTTCAGCGCCAAAAATTAAATACTTGGGATAGCTTTTGGCATTCAATCCAATCGCCCATCAGCGAAATATTGCCAGAAGCTTTCTTTCCTGCCCGACTTGGTTTAATTGGGGTCGCCGAGATAGCTAATACAGGAATGGTCAACATGGATGGTAGACTAATTCTGACCGCAGATGCAGGACGTTATTGGGAAGTAGATCCCCTTAGCCTAGAAACTATCACCCCCATAGGCTATTTTGACGAACATATCATCTCTATTCCTCTCTCACTTTTTCCGTTGGTGGCAAATACTGCCCATCCTTTTTACGATGATAATACCCAGGAACTAATTACCTGCGAATTAAAGTCGACACTCCGTCCAGGGAAATTATTTACCGATATGCTGAGTGCGGTTTATATTACTCGTTGGGATGGCGAAGGCAGTTTAAAGCATTGGGAATTAGAAGGAACGGTTCTAGATGGTAGCCCTCATACAGCAATAGTGACGGAAGAATTGATTATGATTCCCGATATGCCGTTTCAGATCGGCATGGCAACTTTGTTGGGTATCAAAGTTGCGCCTCAACAAACTTATCCCAAAACGCAAGTTTATTTGGTCAACCGCCAAGATCTCAAACCAGATCTAGAATCTGTTCCATCACGGCTAATCACTTTTGAAGGGGACAGCTACCACTTTTTATGCGATTACAAGCACGACAGTAACGGAAAAGTCAATTTAGTTGCCGTACAGCAAGCAACCATTAGTGTCAGTGAAGCAATCAAACCCTATGATGTCAAGCATTTTAGTGGCGATCGCTATCCGCAAGAATATCATGGTATACCTTGGATGTTTGCCTTCGATCCTGGAGTACTACGTAAGGTTGTAATTCAAAACGATGCTAAACATGCTCAGGTAATTAGCCAAGAAGCCTTCATCCATCCAGGCTGGTTTTCAACTATGTTGCATACTGCCGATCCCAGAGAGCTTTTTGCCCCTCAAGGATATTCAGCTATCTACCAAGCTTATGGAGGATATCACCAAGATTTAATCTGTCGCCGTCAATATTTGAGTTTCCGCGACCATGAAAATAGAATTCTTACAGATGAGCAACTTTCTCAACAGGATCTTCCTTCAGTCTTGGCAAAAATCCCTCTAGATCAAAATTGGGCAGAACTTACCCAGCAGATTAAAACAGAACAGGAAAAAAATCCTGATACCCCCGTGT
This sequence comes from Pleurocapsa sp. CCALA 161, assembly GCF_003003995.1. GTDB lineage: Bacteria > Cyanobacteriota > Cyanobacteriia > Cyanobacteriales > Xenococcaceae > Waterburya. Next base: position 25,931 of record NZ_PVWF01000071.1, read on the forward strand.
TTAATTTAGGAAAAGAACTGATCGATTTTTATGTCTGCCCTGATGAGCATATTTTCGATAGTATTCAATTTGTTCCCCAAGACAAACATGGCTATATTTTTACCACTATCTTAGGTCCACAAGGTACTCAAGTTTGGCTCTTTGCTGCTGATAATCTTAGCCAAGGTCCTGTTGCTAAACTTAAAATGCCGTCAATTAATTTTGGCTTTACTTTACATTCAGACTATTTTGAGCAGGTTTCTCCCAGAAAATCTCATTACAATGTGGATAGATGGCAATCTGCTGTACGTAGTGCCTTGAGAGTGCCATATGAATTTTTGGTCAATCGACCTACCGATATACTCAATCGCAAAGTGCATTAAATTTTTGTCGGGGTGCAAAGAAAAATAACTGGCTACTAATACTAAATCCGTTTCCTAAAGGTTATTTGAAAAATTGAGTAATGGGTAATGAGTAATGAGTAATGAGTAATGAGTAATGAGTAGCAAGTAACAAGTAACAAGTAACAAGTAACAAGTAACAAGTAACAAGTAACAAGTAACAAGTAACAAGTAACAAGTAACAAGTAA
>NZ_PVWF01000228.1 GCF_003003995.1 Pleurocapsa sp. CCALA 161
GGTTGAGTTGTAGCACTTTGGTATCGATCCTAATATTGCCCCCTGATCCATCTTGCGTGGTGGCAGATAAAGCCCCTCTATTAGCTAATAGAACTGAGTTGCTAACTACATCGATACTGCCTGCATCGCTCAAATTATTACTCTGTACGTCTATAATTGCGCCATCGCGGACTGTTAAATTGGGAGTAGTAATGCTGATATTGCCTGAAGCACCCGTAATTTGCTCAGGTGACACAACACCTTTAGAAGAGGCAAATAAACCACCTCTAGCTATGCCTGTTGTGCTGGTGAAACCCAATAGCTCAACTGAGTCAGCAGCATTAATTGTCAGCTTTCCCCCATCACCTGAGTTTAAAGTAGACGAACTAAAATTTGCCCCATCGCGGACGAAGAGTCTACCAGTATTAATAGTTAAATTTCCCCCATCAGCAGGACTATAGGTAGAGGAATTAATCCCCGCACTAGTGCTTACAGATAGCTGTTGATTCTCAGTATCAAACACAATTCCTGATGCTTCAATACTTTCCTTAGCTTGGATCTGAATATCTCCCCCTAAACCACCAAAGGGAATGACCGTATCATCTGGGAGTACTGCCCCTGAATTACTAGCAATGACGGCATCTGATAATTTTATGGTATTGGCACTGATACTAATATCGCCACCCTCCCCTGTGCCTAAAGTGGTATTGGTAAACAATCCCGTGCCAGTGATGCTTTCTGGGAGACTACGGCTCAAATCAATTGAGTCAGCAATTACTGTTATATTACCTCCTGAAACATTACCAAAAGTTGCATTAATTACCATTGCCCCATCACTGACTTTTAAGCGATCGCTGGTTAGATTAATATTGCCAAGAGAAGCGGTGGCTAAACTGTCTACCCCTCCGCCATTCTGGATCGCGGACTTACTCAGATTGATATCCTGGGCAGTGACGTTAATATTTCCGCCCTGTCCAGCAGTATAGACAGGAGTAAAAATAATTGCCCCGTCTGTTAAATTTAAAGAATTAGTATCAATCGTAATGTCTCCTGCTGTACCAGTAGTAGCAGTACCCGCAAAAATGCCTGTGAGCCGACTCCCTGGTCGTAAAGTTCCTTGAAGAACATCAAGGCGGTACTTTTGTTGAAATTCTAAAAATCCCGCACCATTGAGATTAATTTCTTGCGCGGTAATTTTGATCTCTCCAGCACTGCCCGCACCAAAGATACTGTTATCAATAAACGAACGCGGATTAATATCTAGCTTGCCTGTGGTGATGTCAATCGAACCACCCTGAGCGTTAGCACCTGCTCTCACGTTATTAGAGATTTGCGAACTATTTTCCCCCAGCGCTGCTGTTCCAGATAAGGCTAGAGATTCTGAGGCATTAACTACAATATTTCCCCCTGGAGCATTGGCTAGGGTTTGAGCAGCAATTTGCGATCGCTCTAAAACAATCTTGCTTCCCTGTACCTGAATTCCTCCTGTGGAGTTAGCAGATATGTTTGGGTTGAGTAAAGCAGAACCGTCTAATAGCTGTAGTTCCCCAAACTGACTTACTGATTCATATCCTAACTCCCATCCCGCAGCAATTTCGCTAATGCTCACCTGTCCTGAACCAACACTACCTAGCTCAATTCTGCCAGATTCGGCTGTTACTACCCCACCATCAAAAGTAATGCCGTTACCCACTAAAGCAAAGGTATGACCTGGAGATATTTCTAGTCCCTGAGTAGGTGCTGTTCCAGACACTTCGATTGCTGCTGAATCTTGTCCCAACTGTAAGCCAACTGGGGCGGTAATAGTCAATAAAGGTTGGGTATTTAGATTCGTATTAAATACAGTACCGTCGGCAAATACTACGCTGTTGGCAGTACTACCCAAAAATGACCCCCCAATGTCTAACCTGGCGTTACTACCCAAAGTGATCCCGTTGGCATTGATCAGGATTAAATTAGCATCTCCATTAGCCCGAATTAGACCATCGATATTTGAACTACTGCTGCCTGTAACGCGACCAATAATATTGCTAATCTCAGCACTATTGTTAAAATAAGCTGTGTTGCCAGTTTCAACGGAAAATTCTTGAAAACTATGAAACAAGTTGCTATTTGCGCGAGTACCCCCAGTAATTTCCGTGACGTTATTCTCAGTCCTAGTTTCCGTGCCAAGACTACCATCGGGTGTAACTTGGGCTGATAGAGGATAACTAACCAAACACCAACCCATTAAGCTGCCGAAAAATCCAGCACAATGGAATTTGCTGCGCTCATTTGTTACCCAAGCTGTCACTTGAGAATCATTGCTCCAAAATTTAGTCATCTTTGCACTTTGAGGAACTCAACAATAGCTTTGTTACCGAATTATCATGCTTTGTCATTATACAGAGCAAAAGTGGCACAAGATTAAATAAATTTGGTCGTTATAGCCTAATTAGCGAAAAACCTGGAGCTTTTTTATTAATCGAAAACTACAGTTAGTTTAGCGATGCTCGCTAGCAATCACTTGATGAAAATATTTATTAGTACAGGGGAAGTTTCTGGAGATTTACAGGGTTCGATGTTGGTTAAATCCTTATATCAAACCGCTGCTCAACGCCAAATCGACTTAAAGATTGCAGGTTTAGGTGGCGATCGCATGAAGTCAGCAGGAGCGCAAATCATAGCGGATACAGCAGCCATTGGTTCGATGGGTTTTATTGAAGCGATTCCCTTTATTCTACCCACTGTTAAGATTCAAAGATTGACCAAAAAATATCTCCAGGAAAACATTCCTGATGTCTTGGTCTTAATCGATTATCCTGCCTCTAATTTGGCTTTGGCTAGCTATGTCAAACAGCACCTGCCTCAGATCTGCGTCGTCTATTATATTGCCCCCCAAGATTGGGCCGTACCGATGTTAAATAACGCTGGTAAAATCGCCAAGGTGGTAGACAAACTGCTGGCAATCTTTCCTGGGGAATATGAGTATTTTAAAACCAAAAATATCGATGCTGTTTTAGTCGGTCATCCTCTCCTAGATAGAATGGAACATGCCCCAACCAAAGAACAGGCGCGTTTAAACCTAGGATTAGAATTGTCACATACGATTGTGACAATTCTACCCGCTTCTCGCCAGCAAGAAATCAAGTACTTACTCCCCGCGATGTGCGCTGCTGCCCAACAAATTCTCAAGCAGATGCCCGAAGTTAAATTTTTAATTCCTGTATCTTTAGCTAGCTACCACTCAGCAATTACCTCAACAGTGGCTGAATATAACCTACCTGTACAAATTCTCGATGGCAACACCCTAGATGCGATCGCTGCTGCTAATTTGGCGATCGCTAAATCAGGTACGGTCAACCTCGAAATTGCGTTGTTAAACATTCCCCAGGTAGTTATCTATCGCATTAATCCCCTTACTGCTTGGATCGGGCGTAGGATTGGTTTTGAAGTTCCTTTGATGTCTCCACCCAACTTGGTTATGGAGCGCATGGTAGTACCTGAATTGCAGCAGGAAGCAGTTACTGCGGAGAACATTACCACCGAAGCTATGAAACTCTTATCAAACTCCACTATCCAAGCCGAAATTAGCGCAGGTTATCAAGAAATGCGATCTCGTCTGGGAACAGTAGGAGTATGCGATCGAGTTGCTATAGAAATATTTCAGTTGATTGAAAAAACCAAGTGACACCTAATATATATAGCCGTACAAAGTTAGATGAGGACAAGTTTAGTTAACTGTTCGTAGGTAGTAGGTAGTAGTTAGTAGGTAGTAGGTAGTAGGTAGTAGGTAGTAGGTAGTAGGTAGTAGGTAGTAGGTAGTAGGTAGTAGG
>NZ_PVWF01000072.1 GCF_003003995.1 Pleurocapsa sp. CCALA 161
TTGCTAAGGTGGGAGAGGCGCTAGAAATCCTGCATCAAGCTCAGTTTCTCCATCGAGATATTAAGCCAGATAATATCATGTTAGTGGATGATGGTCGGGTAGTTTTAATTGATTTTGGTGCAGCGCGAGATTTTACCACCACTTCTACTGTTAGATATACAACCATGTTGACTCCTGGTTATGCCCCACTTGAACAATATGGACGAGCGTTAAAATATGGAGCATTTACCGATATTTATGCATTAGGCTCAACTTTATATCATTTATTGACAGGAGAAGCCCCCGTATCGGCTATTGAGAGAGCAGCAGGAGTAGAGTTGAAGTCGGTCAAAGAAATTGCCCCTCATGTTAGTCTACATGTCAGTGAGGCGATCGCTAAAGCAATGGCAATGGATGTAACCCAAAGAATACAGTCAGTAGGAGAATTTTTGGCACTGCTGCGTCGGGATGAGGGTCGATTGACCTATAGGACTAAATCCCCGAACTTTTATGACTCGGCTCAAGATATTTGGGGCGTTTTTGGTCAAGCTAATCCTCCTAAACGTCCTCCCAATTCCCAGCAAACTGAATGGTTTTAAATAATATGCAGCTCGACGAAATCAAAATTACCATGCTAGGCACTACTGGTGCAGGCAAAACTAGTTATTTACTGGGGATGTATGCCGTAATGCAAACGGGAATTCGAGGATTTACTCTAGCAGCTAAAGACATGGATACAGATCTTGAGTTGACCCAAAGGTGGGAAAAACTGATTTCCTTAAAGGGAGAAGATCGCTGGCCAACGCCCAATGCAGCAGCGATGGAGTACTATGGTCTTGACTTTAGCTATGGCTTTCGTCCATTGATGGGGTTTCAGTGGCTGGATTATCGTGGTTTAGCTTTGAGCGATCGCTCGACCGAACAAGATGTTGCCGATCTAGTATTATATCTACAAGAATCTGCCTGCTTATTCCTTTGTATTTCAGGGGAATACCTAACCAGCGAGCTTACCCCCAATACCGTGCGGCAAATCAAAAGCGATCGCATGAACCAATTTGTTCAGCAATACGTTAGTAATAATAAGCAGCCAAATCCCCAGCAACCTTTTCCTGTAGCGATCGTAATTACTAAATACGACCTCTGCCACCATCGAGAACGGGAAGAAATTATTGCTGATGTCAAAAAGCTGTTTCAAGCCTTATTTACTCCCAATTCTGGCTGGCTAGTGATGATCTGTCCTGTCAGTTTGGGGCGAGATCTAGGCAACGATCCTGATAACGCCAATATTGTGCCAGTGAATGTACATCTGCCCGTGGTTTTTGCCGTTTATTCCCAGCTACGAGCCTATGGTTTAAGGCTCAAAAGCGATCGCGATCGTCAAACTCTAGAAATAGATTTAGCCAGGCAAAAAAACCCCCTATTGCAAATTATTAGAGCTAATCAACTTAAGGAGCAAACAGTACAACTAGAAACGACTAAAGCTAAAATGATCGCGGTGGAAGAAAACATGAAATTGCTTTCCCAAGAATTACAGCAGGCTTCTCTCTACTTTAATGGTAGCGAGGTGACAGCAGATGTCTAAATGGGCGGCAATTGTTTATGGACGCACCTATCATTTAGATTTCCGCTTTATAACTGTACCCCAAGACTTTACCCAACAAGATCTAAATTGGGCATCACAGCATATCGTCGCTACTACTCAACAAGCGCGCAACTTGGCTCATGCACCCCGTTGGGCGATATTTAAAGATGATCATCACTGTGTTGTGGGGGTTACCTGCATGGTCAAAGATTTAATTGGTAATACTGTTAAGGATGATCAAGGTAGACCACTATACGTATTTGTTGGCTATGTCGCCCAGCTAACAGAAAATCTGCCCAGCCAAAATTTGCCTCTTTATGCTGACAACTGCTTAGATCACTTCAAAATTCTCTATCAAGAAATTGAGCAAGTTTGGCTGGTGAAAAATTATGACCTAAATAGCAAACATCCCTCCCTTAGTCAGTATTGCCCCGTTAACTTCGATAACTTGGCGATCGCTCCTGAAGCACCAGAATTTCCTCAGTTAAACCTAAATTCCCAGCATCCCGATCAAATATACCTGTGGCCCAATTCAACCCCACAAAACAGTTTATTATGGCAAGCAGCGGCTCAATCTTCAGCGCCAATCGCTGCTTGTTTAAACATTCAAGGCAAGGCTTTAAACCATAGTCCTTTTCTCAATCAATCTACGACTCAAACAGAGCAGTTTCAAATATTAGAGAAGGTGGTGACTCAGGGCAAAGATCACGCTTTAGATTCAGATAGTGGTAATAATACTGATGATTCTCCCAATACATCACTTTCTCAGAAAATTGCCGATCGCGCCAAAGAAGATATCGATCTTACTCTCCAGCAGGCTGCTAAAATGGCGAATGGACTTCGTCCACGCTCTGCGATCGCCAGTCAAGAATTAATTAACAACCTATCAGATTGGAATCATACTAGTGAAACCGAACTACAGGAGTTAGATCGCGCAGCAAACGAGCCTGAATTTGGCTTTAAAATCAAGAAGTCAGATTCTAGTAATGAACAGGATTGGTTTTAGGTAACCTGAGTTCGGGATTAGCTCAAATCCTTATTTTGAAGGTATTTAAAAAATACTATTTTCCGTTCTTCTTTCATAGTAGAGTTGCATCCAAACTATCTCAAAAGCTATTAGCTTACAGCTATTAGCTTACAGCTATCTCCACCAATTAATCTGCTTAACCCGAACTCAGGTTAGGTAAGTTTTAAGCTCTACCTGTCCCAAGTCTCTCGTTATTTTGGAGAATTGGCATGAATTTTAACGACAAAGTTTTTGATCTTTTGGCGACACATTAGGATTGGTAGCGAGATAATCAGCCAGGCGATCGCATCCTCGATTTAATAAATCATCTAAGTCTAAATTCCACCAGAATAAACCCTGTTGTGATTCCCCACTAATAATCGACTGGTCATCACTACTAAACGCCAAGCTGTTAATCTGACTAGTATGTCCTCGCAAAGTTTTGATTAACTCTCCTGTTTTGGCGTTCCAAAGTTTGATTGTGCGATCGCCACTTCCAGTCGCTAATACTGTGCCATCAGAGTTAAAACTAACTGTAGTTACACCATCTTGATGTCCTGTGAAAGTATGTAATAAATTGCTGTTTTTAGCTGCATTTTTAATTGCCCAAATTTTAACTGTATTGTCCCAACTTCCAGAGGCTAGAAAATTACTATTAGAGGTAAATATTAAGGAAGTTATTGCCAGATTATGAGCTTTAATAGTCTGTAATAATTCACCTTTTATAGTCCAAAGTTTAATTGTATTATCATAACCAGCAGAAGCTATTAATTTATTATTAGGACTAACTATAACGACTTTCACGCTATCAGTGTGTCCAGTTAAAGTTTTAATTAATTTTGGTCTACCTGCTGTATTCCAGAGCTTGATAGTTTTATCTTCGCTACCAGAGATCAAAGTCTGACCATCAGGAGCAAAAGCAATAGTATTAATACCATCTTGATAAGTTTTTAGGGTTTTAATTAATTCACCTGTATGAGTATTCCAAAGTTTAATTGTTTGATCCCAACTGGCAGAAGCAATTATCTTTCCATCAGGACTATATGTAATTTGTGAAATAGATTCTGTATGTCCTGAAAAAGTGCGAATCAGCTTTTGTGTACGATCATAATTATTCTGCCAAATTTCAATTTGACTAGCTCCAGTAGCAGCAGCAAAAGTATGAGGATTATTTGGTGAAATGGCAAGGCTATTGATCTCTTCAGCTTGATGATCATAGCGATTAAAGACTTGCCAAATTTTTACAGTTTTATCTAGGCCAGTAGAAATTAATTTATAGGAATTATTAGAAGTATCAGAATTACTCTGGTTATTATTGGGAATAAACTTAAGATCTAATATTTCTCCATTATGTCCTATCAAAGTCTGTTGCAAAATACCTGATTTGCTCCAAATATAAATTTTCCCATCAATAGTTGTAGTAGCTAATAACTTTTGATCTTTACTCAGAACAAAATGATTAACTGATTCTGGATGAGCATATGAGCTAATCAATTTATGATTATTTTTAACTCTAAGTTGGACTATAGTGTCATTATCATCCGCTATTGAATAAGTATTGTTTACAGTTGATATTGAAGCTTGTTGAGGAAGATAAATTGGATTATTAATTGTTTGTTCGCTACCCTTGAAATTTAAAGCAAGATTTTTTTGTGCTTGTTTTTTAGTTAGAGTTTGTAGTAAAGTTCCGTTTTGCTGCCAAACTTTTATAATTCCATCATCACTTGCGGTAGCATATATTTCTCCGTCATCACTGAGGCTAATACTATTTACCTGCTGACGATGATTTTCGAGTCGATTTAATTCTTGAGTACCGTAAATAGACTGTTGCAAAGTAGCGGTAGTTTTATACTTAGTTTCTTGCCAATCTTCTTGACTAACTAAAACTTTACCCAAGCCATTAATTTGTTCAAGCTGTCTAGCTGCTTTGACACTGGTGGTTAAAGATTCTAACTGCTGATTAGATAATAATTGTGCTTCGGCAACGGCAGTTAAACTATCAATATTTTCAACTTGTGTGATTATTTTCTGGCGATATGTACTCACTCCAAAGACAGTAGCAGCCAAGCCTAAAATGCCTAACGCAGCAGCGGTTAATTGTGCTTTACGCAAGCGTTTTTTGGTTTCTCTTTGTTCTGCTAATCTGGCATCAATACAGGCAGCAACATACTCTTTAGCATGATCGGATAACTCATCAGTATATTGAATATAAATCTCTTCGGCTTCAGCTAAACGAACACCCTTAAGTAAAAAATCATCTTGCTGATTCTTCTGCAACCATAATCCTGCTGCTTGTTCGATCTGACGCTGCGATCGCAATCTTGAGCGATTTTCTTCTAACCACCAGCGTAAACTAGACCAGTGACGAATCAGAATTTCGTGGACAATTTCTACCGTTGCCTCTTGACGCATAGCTGCCAAAAATAACTCATCATCTTCTGGAGGATTGTCTGCGCTACGGCTTTGTCCAATATTATTACCATTATCCAGATTCATAACTAGCAGGTTAGCATCAGTTAAAGTACGTAGGGTTTGATTAACTAAATCTGCGGGATATTTAGCAACGATTAAATCAGATTTAGTCATGCGCCGACGAGTATCTTCTGTGCCTTCTCCCAACTGGGTGAGGTTAAGAAAAATCCAGCGCGCACAGTCTTGAGATGGGAGATCGAGATGATCGTATATTGCCTGCGCCTGTCTTTCTAAAGCACCTTTTACTCCTTGTAACTCTTGATAGGCTTTGAGGGTTAATTGACTATTCTCTCTTTTTGACCATAGCTCCTGTAAGACAAACTGTAACAAAGGTAAATCTACAGAGGAACGATCCAAATCTTGTAACAACACCTCTACTAAACCAGACTCTACCTGTAAGCCCACCTGTTGTGCGGGTTTAATCACAGCATGACGATAATCAGCTTCGCTGAGATATGGTGGCACTAAGATACTGTTTTTCTGTAATATTTGGGCTAATTCTGGATTTTCAAGACAAGCAGCCACAAAATCGGCTCTAATAGTTAAAACCAGTTTAAAGCGATCGCCTGCATGTTTCAGCGCACCTAAGATTAAGGCAATAAATTCTTGACGTTCACTCTCACTGGCGAGAGTAAATAATTCTTCAAACTGATCGATAACCAATAACACCATGACTTCAGTGCGAGTTCGTAACCACTGGACAAACCCTTCTACTCCCTGATAGAGTAACCCTTCAATTTGAAGCTGTTGCTGCGTTGGAGATTGCCGTTGAGGGTCGGATAATAACCGCGCTAAAGCCTGTATTGGCTTACTTCCAGGACGAAAACAACCCAACCACCAGCGATCGCTCCCAGGAATTTGCTTACCCTGTCTCAGTTCTGCCATTAATCCCGCTTGCACTGCCGAGGATTTACCGCTTCCCGAAGCGCCTACCACCGCAATACTTGTCTTGTGGCTAATCTGGTTAACCAATTTTTGAACTAAGGTTTCTCGACCATAAAAATATTCGCTACTGGCTTCATTAAAAGCCTTCAATCCCATATAGGGACAAATTCCCAAATCTAATACTGACTGTTTACTATTAGATCCATGTTTAGCTGGCAATAATTCGATTACTCCTTGAGTACCCGATAACCAAATTTGAGGTGTAATCCCTGTTCCTGCTAAAGCAACCTGTAGCTGACTAATCCAGGCTGCAATAGGTAATCCTGCTGTCGAATCGGCACTTTGCCAAGTTTTCAAGACAAGATTGGCAAACTGCTGAGAGTCATCTAAGCTAGCATTGGCAGCAATCAAACACTGTCCGCGATCTGTTTCCAAGCGTAAATCCTCGACCCACTCTGCTAGACAATCTGTTCCAGGACAGTCTAAAATCACAATTTGCTGGGTGGCATGAGAACTTTGCAACACTTTTCTCAACCAAAAACGCGATAAGCTCATCCCATCCTGCAAAATCAACCAAGATTCCCCTGATTCGTTTGTTTCAACTTCTCCTCTGATATAGAGTAAAGCAGTACTAATTTCGGTTTTTGTTTCGTTCTGCACATTCAGACAAGTTGCGATCGCACTTTTTACCTGCGACCAAGGTTCATTGGTTTGGGGAAAATATCTGAGGTAGAAATCTCCCGCATTCTGCAAAACCTGACTCAAAGCTAGGGTTGTACTATTGGTTTTAGATCCGCCATCAACTACTAAAGCCTGTCTAGGATTAACATTTAACTTACTCAATGACTGTTTGCCTAAAATCACCCTACCAAACCCTTCGACAATCCGCTTGGGAGTTTGTAAGGGGAACTCTAACTGAAGTTTGCTCTCTCCGCGACTGCTTTTTTGCTGATTAATCAAGCGGATCTGCTGGTTAGTTTTATCGATATAGCGCAATGTTTGATAATAAACATATTGATATAAAGCGTCGGCTTCAATTATCCCTTGAGCATCCGCAGCTTCTCCCTGCAAACCCCGCATTAAATAATAAGTAAACACTCCATGTCCTAATTCGGGAAACTCCCAAGACTGTTGAGTTTGATCGCAGGATAATAAAGCATAAAAACCCTGGCTTTCTGCTGCTTGATGACGTAATGTTTCTACTAATTGGCAACTGGGATCATTTGAAGATGCTGTCCCTCTCAAAGTCATCCCACCACTATGACAAGCATCTAACCACACAAGCTGTTGACTAGCAGCACAGTTGCTTAACTGTTTGAGTAAGTTGTTTAATGGTAAACCTGTAATTAATAGATCTTGAGTGTTGGTATCAGCTAGACATAAAACAACCTGCTGAGTCTCTGTTTCTAAGATACCGTGTCCTGAAAAGTAAAACAGAATCGTGTCATCTTTCCCAGCAGATTTAACAATGTGTTGGATACTTTGTTGAACTTCGATTAAGCGAGGATACTGCCTCACAAAATCGTGATGAATAATAACTTCTTTGTTCGTCAAACTAGCGGTTGCTTCTTTTAACGCTTCTCCCAAACCCTGACAGTCTAAAGCAGAATATTGTAGTGAAGATAAGTTCTGGCGATCCTGATACTCATTAACTCCCACCAGCAAAATCCAGAGTTTAGCGGGTTGTAAATCGGGTTTTGCTTTAAGACTTTTAGCGCGAGGACACATCGCTGGTTTAACAAGTTATTTTAAATGTTCAGTATATCTCCATAGGTTTAAGGTGACGTATTTATGCAATAGTTTTTAGCTTAAGTAGCTGTATAAAATCAATTTCTTGGTTGAGACAGAGGTTTTGATAACTCTGACTAAGAACTAAAATCCATAGCTTTCGCTGAAATCCAGCATACATGATTCAATATCTTCTAACTTAGATTGAAGCTTTTTATACTTGACCGCCAAAGCGAGAAAATCTTCATAATGTTGTAGTGCTAACTCAATTGCTTCTTGCGGATTTCGTTCAAGATACATTTTGAGGCGAACAACTTGCAACTCGGATTCCAAAGGCAGAGAAATCATGATTTATTTAAGAAAAAAAGGTGAACGGTTTAATTTATTTTTGCTAGATAAGAATCTAAATTATCTAACTACTTTGAGTGAATTTTAGCTAAATACTGTGATCGAGTTGTTTTTATTAACTACTAAAATAACTTTGACAACTAAATTAATCATTGCTCAGTCAATGACATTAATCATCATAATTTTAATAGATTGGCGATTCCGTTTAAACTGATACTTTTCTTGATTAAATAAACTGTTTTATAGGATAGAAATTATCTTAATCAGAATTGAAAATATCTAAAATAGTGAAAATACGTAAACAATATATATTTAATATTTTTTTAATAATTTTAACAAAGTATCTCAAGAGGAATTTAAAGATCTCTAGTTAAATTAAGCGACTCTCCAGGGTCTAAATTTGCCAATTGCGCGCTTAAATCCCAAGCAGGTTGAAGTTGCCCTGGTTGAAAAGTACGACTCATTACTACATAAATGGAAGTGCGATCGCAACCTAGATCGACAGCAAGAACATTATCCCAGGATTCAGCAGTCAAGCAGTCTTCAATGTGCCAATATCCATGATGCCAAGCTAGACGACGGGAAAATTTAAACGGTGTAGTTTGCTTACCTGTAATCAGAATTTTTTGTAAGCTACGACGAATTAAATTAGGGAAAAAGCGCCCAAGAGATAACATCACTAACCGTAGAATAATGAGATTAAGAGGGTTCATCTGTTTCTGCTTTGCCCAACCAAGATTTCCCGCGATCGCAATCTGATCTGACTCTAGCTGAATTTGATAATTATCAACCAGATGTCCCACTGCATTTTTGCGTTTATTGCCATCCTGCACCAGTACAGAAAACTGTGTATCAGAAGCGACTAACTTATGATCACGAAACAGTTTGAATACACCCCCTTTATTAAGCGCTAAATATAATTCTGTTTGCCCTCGACGATCAATTAAAATCCCCCCTTGCTTCAGATACACCCTTCCTTGAGTACGAGGCTGTAGGGGTGGACGAGCGGGTATAAAATCGCGCCAAGCCAGCAGATAATTCCAGGTGTGGTGTCCAATAATGCGATCGTCGGCATAACAAGAGCCTAGCCCAGCAGCTAATCCCTGTAAAAAGCGATCGTTAATATTTAAAGCCTCTGGTAGCCATTGTCCGACCAATTCAAAACCATGGGGGAAAAAGTTATAGGTGTTGCGACTAGTATATTCCCCGCCATAAGAACCATCAGGATGGACAAACTCCGCTGCTAACTTAACGGCAGAGGCGATCGCCCGTTTTAACCTCTCATTTGGCTGTAATTGATCTAATCGCGCTAAACAAGAAATAGTCAGGGTATGGTAGCCAGGATCGCAACCTTCATACTCAATAAACCAACCTTCAGGATTTTGCCAAGCATATACCTGTTCTAAACGCTCTTGTTTACTAACTGACCAACGATCTGTTTGTAACAACCTACCCACTAACTCCAAACACAGCACAATCAGAGCCTGATGATTAGTTAACCGTCCGCTTTCTTGATGTTCTGCTAACCAGTCTGCCCGTCTGCGGAAGAAATCTAACACTTCTGGCGAATGCTCTAAACCTAATAAAGTTGTACTTTCTAAACAGGCTAGTAAAGAAAAGGCTGCTGCACCTGCTGCTCTTTCATAGGGGAAATAATCATCACAAGATCCATTACTATGACTGCTGAAATAGGCGTATTCAATCCCTGCTTTAACCCACTCTTTAAGCATGGGTTGTTGATAATAAATATTCCCTGGCAGATCGCAACCATAAGCCAACGCCAGCGGATAAACAAACTCCTGAGACATCCCCGCAGGGAAATCGATGACTTTATATTGCCAGAAGGTGCGATCAAAACAACCATAAGTCGGGCTGTGGGGATTACGATCCAACAGAGTCAGGATCTTGGGAATTTGTGCCAAGGCTTCGCGAGCAAATAAGTCTCTGGGAGTCATATATATCTAGATGAAATACTTAAATCATCAAGGTCAAACTGAGGTTATCTACTGATTAATGTTCTTTTTAATCTGCTCCAATTCTTCATCTACTTCCCATTTTTGAAACTCAGCTTCTAAAGGGTCGGCACTACGGTGATATTGAGGTGAATTAGCACCACGATCCCAGCCAATCGTATCACTAGAGGAGTTAATCGTGCTAGTAAAGTTAGCTTGAGCCGAAGTAGACTGCTTAACTTCTTGACGCTTTTGTTTGACCTGCAACAGCAATTCTTTGGCTTGGGTGATGCGTTGCTTTACCCCCTGCATCTGTCCCCAAATTTGATTCCCTTGCCTGAGTAATTCAGCTTCTCGCTCTCTGGCTGCACTCGCCAAATCTTGTCGATTAGCTTTCTCCGCCTTATCAATTCTACCGTGCCAGGTTTGAATATCATTGGCGATCGCCAGAATCTGATCCTGTAGACTTTTTTCTTCTAGCTGGAGTCGAGAAATTAGCTTAGTTGTATCTTGTTCTTGTTCCCGTAATTGCTCTTCTAGTGCCTGTAGTTCAAGATGAGGATTATTTTGTAAAAATTCATCTAGTCGCTCTTCCAAAAACTGATTGATGTCATCAAATAAACCCATCTTATAATTCTCAAAATACTTGGCTTCATCTCATATTTTAAAACGTTTCGCCTACAGAAATGGAACGAACCTCACCTTGATAGCTAATATTAGCTTGCTGGTTGGCGATCGATTCTAAAATCCAACCGTCGTTAATTTCTTCTCCCGCCCAAACTCGCCTGGTTTGACCTTGAACTTTAATTAGTGCTGCTGAGCGATCGCCTCCTAATTGCAAAACTCCCATTAAAGTATGACTAATCTTGGGTTTACTCGCGATCGCTACTGGATTACTCTGTGCTGAATTAGCAACATTATTATTGATAGGAGTGGGTTCAGGTAAAGGAGGTGGTTCAGGAATTGCTAAAGGTTCAGCAGGAGGAGGCAGATCGGGGATGCTGCTATTGGGTAAAGCCAAAGGTACATTATTGCTAGCCACTTGAGGCATTGTCGGTGCAGGGGTATATAAGGGAACATATACTACCTGCTCATTAGTTTTTTTGTGGGTGGCAATTTTACGATCTATCTGGTCGAGCGATCGCTCCATGTAATCAATAAATTGAACATCAGATTTAGACAGTACAACATTTTTACCACCTGCGATCGCAGTTAGTATTCCCTGATGCCTCAACAGCCACCAGGCGACTAATAGACAATAGCTACAGGCAAGGGAAAACAGTATTTTTCCTAAGTAACTACTTCGAGTAGATGAGTTTAAACTCGATCTTAAATTTGGCTCTACATAATTGTCCGTGGTGACACGAATTATTTCTGCCAGACTTAAGTTATAGTCGGTTGTTGCTTGATACCAATTACTGTCAATCGTAGTTGCTCTATTAGAGGTGGTGACAATGGCGGAAGGTTGTTTTGAAGTTTTGGTTGTTAATTGATGATCGTTAGATCTTCTCTGTTGCTGAAAACTATGAGTTTGATTGGTATTAAACTGCCCTAAATTTGCTTGAAAATGATGATTTCTAGAGCGAGATAAGCTTAAACTTTCAATAAAAGAAAATTTTTGAATCACCTGGCAACGACTTATATCCCTCAGCATCGGGTATTTAGCGACTAAATTGACCTATCTAACATAAGCCCATTGTCTTGTTTCTACCATAGTGTTTCCTCAGAGGCTAATCGATGGCTTTAATTTGTTGACAGTGTAAATACTGAACAAAGGCAGACGGCAGACGGATCAATTTGCCAGTTGTTCGGGACTGAGATTGATTAACGGTAGAGTCTCTCCCCCCATAACAGTAGGAAATTTACCATCCCATTTATCGATCGCTTGTTGTTGTAATAATATTGATATGCCAGTTGATAGTAACATCAGTTTTGACATCCTGTAGATCCTTAGAAGAGGCTTGAGCAATAATATCGCTTTTTTGCACTCTAACGGTCAGATGTTCTACGGTATTAACTATCGGTATAATCGGGTGAATGCCTTCATCCAAAACATTATCTTGAACTTTGCCAAAGCGCATCACCACTCCGCGATCGCCTGCATTGATAATAGTAAATGGTTTAAAAATGGTTAACCCTAACAATAAAACAGCACCACCAATTAAATAAGTTGTTAATCCTAAAGGGAAAGAGATTTTAAAGTTATTAAGGTTATTTTTCATACTGCCATAAATAAATATATTCAAGCTTGATAAGCTTTAAATGGTCTTAGATTGATTCAGCAACTCAGTAAAGTCTGTATAAAGTATCTATTGATCGACTAGGATAACTTGGAAACAAATATTTAGGAGAAAAGCATAAAAGAGATGGGCGTTACTTGCGTTGTGCAGTTAATAACTAGTTGAAGTAACCAAAAGTTATCTCTACTACCCAAAAACCAGGCAAAATCTGGAATCCTGGAGTATTTGTGTGAAGCTTGTGTGAAGTTTAGCTTAAATCTCGCTAATTTAAAAATATAATGTTCTTAACAAAGGTTAATATAATATACTTTTGTTAAGAAACAAAAAACTATACAACAAAACTTACACATGGTAGCTCAATTTCCCTGGCTTACCGCGATTGTCTTTTTACCTCTAATTGCTGCTCTAGCAATTCCTCTGATTCCTGATAAAGATGGTAAAACCGTACGTTGGTATGCTCTCAGTGTTGGTATTATTGACTTCATCTTAATGGGATATGCCTTCTGGACTAACTACGATTCCAGTAGCGCGCAATTCCAACTAGTCGAAAGCTATAGCTGGATTCCTCAACTTGGGGTTAGCTGGTCAGTCTCGGTTGATGGTATCTCTGCTCCTTTAGTCTTATTAGCAGGATTTGTCACAACTCTAGCAATGTTATCCGCTTGGCAAGTAGATCGCAAGCCTCGCCTGTTCTACTTCCTCATGCTGGTACTATATTCGGCGCAGATTGGAGTATTCGTCGCACAGGATATGTTGCTATTCTTCGTCATGTGGGAGCTTGAGTTAGTTCCTGTCTATTTACTTGTTTCCATTTGGGGTGGTTCTAAGCGTCGTTACGCAGCAACTAAGTTTTTACTCTATACCGCAGCAGCCTCGATCTTTATCCTGGTAGCGGGCTTAGGAATGGCTTTCTACGGCGACAACTTAACCTTTGATATTGCTGCTTTAGCTTTAAAAGATTATCCCTTGGCTTTAGAAGTACCTCTATATGCAGGATTACTAATTGCCTTCGGTGTTAAATTAGCTATTTTTCCTTTGCATACATGGCTGCCCGATGCTCACGGCGAAGCTTCCGCGCCAGTATCAATGATTTTAGCGGGTGTATTGCTTAAAATGGGTGGTTACGGGTTAATTCGCTTTAATATGGAACTGCTGACCGACGCTCACGTTTATTTTGCTCCTTTATTAGTAACTTTAGGAGTAATCAATATTGTTTATGGTGGCTTTAGTTCCTTTGCTCAAACCAACATGAAACGCCGTTTAGCATATTCCTCAGTGTCCCACATGGGATTTGTGCTGATTGGAATTGCCTCTTTTACAGATATTGGTACGAGTGGCGCGATGCTACAGATGCTGTCTCATGGCTTAATTGCCTCGGTATTATTCTTCTTAACAGGAGTTACCTATGACCGCACCCACACTTTATTCATGGATCGTATGGATGGTATAGCGTTAGTAATGCCCAAAGCTTTTGCTTTATTTACTGCTGCTGCCATGGCTTCTCTAGCGCTTCCAGGAATGAGTGGCTTTGCTAGCGAAATTGCTATCTTTGTGGGCATGGCTACTAACGATGTTTACAGCCCAACCTTTTCTACAGTAACGATCTTCTTGGCTGCGGTAGGAATCATTATGACTCCTATTTATTTGTTGTCTATGCTGAGACTAGTTTTCTTCAACTCTAATGAAGCTCTAGCCTGTGACATTGACCAAGCCAAAATGAAAAAGCCAACCAACGAACCTGCCGTATGTTTTGGTAATAGCTGTGTCTTACCTGGAGAAGCTCCTTTTGATGATGCTAACTCTAGAGAAATCTTTATTGCAGCTTGTTTCTTAGTCATGATTGTTGGTATAGGACTTTATCCTAAGCTCTTTACTCAAATATATGATGTAAAAACAGTAGCGATTAATGCCGAAGTTAGCCAATCTCAAGTAATTATTGCCCAACAAAAGCACATGACCTTAGCTCAAGCACCAGTAATCGGTGAGGTGACAAAGTAACTATCAATTATTTAAAATTTAAGACCGATTTCCCAAGAGACTGATTTGCTCAATTTGTAGCTATTGTCAGTCTCTTACTTGTTTTTAATGCTTTAATGGAGCGATCGCTAATGATTAGTAATTACTAATTACTGACATTCTACTAAATTTTAGTGCGATCGCGATTGATTACGGTCTGCATATTCAACATTAAAGTTATTGAGGGAAAATGCGATATCTGTTTTCTAGATATTATTGCCCCGCTAAAATGTGCCGAGAAATAAAGGGTATGATTGATTTGTTTTGAGCATTGTCGCCCCCCTCAGTAAATATGATCAAAAGGTAAGGCGAAACTCCAGGTACTTCAATATAAGCAGCATCATGGCGAACTTGAGTCGTCCAACCAGCTTTAGACCAGATTTTAGCATCACGGGGTAAAGCTTCGCCAATAAATCCTGTAATTTGATTCTCGCCGTCGCTATCTACAAATTCTGCTGGGTTAAGACTGCGCTTAAGTAACTGCATCATCTTTTGCGATCGCTCTGAAGATACGGCGACACCACCAATAATACTGTGTAGTAGTCTAGCAACTGCATCTGTAGTTAACATATTACGGTTTTCCATCAGTTCCCCTAAAAATGCTCTTTCTCTACCATAAGCACCATCACACCAGGTTTTTTGATTAACATTGATACTTTCTAATTCTGACCAGTCTAAAGAGGCAAAATAACGATTGATAATATTACGCTGCTTTTGCCAAGTTGCAAAGGGATTAGCGGGCAATTCTGGCCCACTCGTCGTACCTGTTAAGACATCTACTAGCAGACTCGTAGCATCATTGCTGGAGGCGATAATAGCATCACGAATCGCGCGGTTGAGTTCTAAAGATTCTGCAATCATTCCTCCCTGTAGCCATTCTTGGATTGCCACTAAGTAAAATAGCTTGACGATGCTGGCGGGATAAATCCTTTCCACTCCTCGGTAGCTAAATCCTTTGACCTGATATTGCCAAAACTCAGCAGCAGATAAAGCTCCTCCTGTATTCACAATCACAGGTTCTTCATACACAATCCAAGTTAGAGCAATTTTATCTCTTGTCAGGGTAGGAAACTTTTCGCTGGTGGTTTGGAGGATTTGCTGGGCAATTTCGGCTAGTCCCTCGTCTTGACGGAAAAAAGGCATAAAAATCAGTGAACAGTGAACAGTGAACAGTGAGCAGTGAGCAGTGAACAATGAACAATGAAATTATTGTTTCATTGGTACTGTGGTTTAGTTTATCGCGTCGGTAACTTATATGATTGCTCTTGGAGATCTCGACAGATTTTGCGACAATAGCAGGGAATTAACTAATTATCTCTTTAGGCTAGAAAGCCTTAGTTTCAAAAGAATCACATAAATAATGAAAACAGGCGATCGCGAATCCCTAAAACCAATTTCTCAAGTACCTGTTAATGTTCAAACAAAACAGCCAAGGAATTTTTGGTTGGTTTTTACCTCGACATTTATTACGATCTTTCTGGCTGAGATGGGAGATAAAACGCAGTTAGTTACTCTTCTAATGAGCGCAGAATCTCAAGCACCCTGGATTGTATTTATTGGTTCGGCATTGGCTTTAATTGCTACTAGTCTAATTGGAGTTTCTATCGGTTACTGGCTATCAAAAAAATTAGCACCTGAGACATTAGATTTATCCGTCGCTATTGTGCTACTTTTTATTACCGCCTGGCTGATTAGCGACATAATTAACCTTTGATTTAACTTTAAATTTCATTAGTAAAAAGCTAGTAAAAAAATATCTGATGATAACTGACATAGACTGGCAATTAATTGGCATCAGCTTCATTACCGTATTTTTGGCAGAAATTGGTGATAAGAGTCAGCTTGCCGCGATCGCTTTAGGAGGCAGTTCTAATAATCCTCGTGCCGTATTTATTGGTTCGACAGTTGCTTTGATCTTGGCTAGTCTTCTAGGCGTTTTAGCGGGTGGTACTGTGGCGCAGTTTTTGCCCGAAAAATTATTAAAATCTTTGGCAGCGATCGGTTTTGCCACTATGGCGTTGAGAATTTTGTGGTCAGAGCAATGAACAGTGCACAGTTAACCTAGTGGACGTGAGCATAAAATAAATAAAGTACCCAGGCAAAAAGTTTGAAACCTGTGAACTAACTTGGAACTAAATTTAAGTTGAGAGTTTTTAACTATCCGATCTATCTCCGACTGCAATACGGTATTGCCGATTACTTTAATGTCTCTAAAATGTCTCTAATCAAAAAAACGGTCTGGGTATTGGCGATCTGGTTCATTACAATCATGAGTTAGTAAAGCGTAAATTGAGCAGCTTCTCTAGGTCGTCTTAAAATTAATTTAATTAACATTAATGAAGAGGTAAGCAGCATGAATGAGAACAACCAACAGCATATTCAAGCAACTCCACCCATTAATTCCCAGAACGAAAACACATCAGAAATGGGAGGAGGCTTACCAGTTATCAAATATTGGGCTGAACATACAGTATCTCCCGAAGGTTTAAAACTTTGGCAAACTCTATTACATAAAAGTGCTTGTTTATCATGTTCCTGGGGAACTGGAGGACAAAAAGGAGGATTCACCAACGAAGAAGGCGAAAAGCTTCAGCGCTGTATGAAGAGTGTCGAGTCAATTTCAGCCGAAATTCAACCGCCAATTCCACCTCAGTTTTTTGAACGCCAAAGCGTAGAAGATTTACAAAAACTTACCTCTTTAGAAGCAGATAAATTAGGTAGATGGAGTTTTCCCGTAATTTTATCCTCAGAAAATACTCACTATCAAAAGATTAATTGGGAACAAATTTATCGCCTTGCATCAACTGCTTTTAAGACTGATCCAGAACGAATAGCTTCTTATAGTTCAGGTCGTTCTTCCAATGAAGCAGCTTTTCTCCTACAATTGATGATGCGAACCTTGGGTTCTAATAATCTTGCTGATTGTTCCGATCTCTGTCATGCTCCTTCAACTTTTGCACTCAAACAAACCTTTGGCACTGGTACATCTATAGTCAGCCTAAAAAGCTTAAAAGAGACGGATTGTGTTGTCTTAGCTGGTTCTAATGCTGCTTATAATCATCCTCGTCTAATGAATGAGTTGATTAAGCTGCGCGAACGAGGTGGCAAAGTTATTGTAATTAACCCAGTTCAAGAAATTGGCTTAGTTAAATTTGCTTCTCCTGCTTTTCCCGTTAAATCTTTGCTTACTGGTTCAGAGATTGCTTCTATCTATCTTCAGCCGATTCCTGGTAGTGATGTTGCTCTGTTTGTGGGTATACAAAAATCTCTAATCGAACAAAATCAAATTAAGCAAGAATTTTTGCAAGCATACACCGAAAATTGGTCAGAAGTAATATCTCATGCCAATTCTACTACCTGGGCAACAATTACAGAAACTTGTGGGGTTTCTCAAGCAGAAATTGAAACCGTAGCTCAAATCATTGCTTCATCTCCTAAAGTTGTCTTTGCTTGGGCGATGGGAATTACGCAACAACAAAATGGTGTAGATAATGTTAACAGTATCGCTAATACTGCTCTGATGACTGGAAATGTCGGTCGGTTAGGAACTGGATTAATGCCGGTACGGGGACATTCTAACGTTCAAGGTTTTGGCTCTATGGGAGTTACAGTCAGACTCAAAACAGAAATTCAACAATCTTTGGAAAAACTTTTAGGTCGCTCTCTCAGTCGAGTAGCAGGATATGATACACAAGCTTTAATCGAAGCAGCAGATGCTGGAAAAGTAGACACGCTTATTTGTGTCGGTGGTAACTTATATGCAGCTAATCCCAACTCAAATAAAGTTAAGAGAGCTTTAGGTAAAATTAAAACGATTATCTATCTAGCAACTAAGCCCAATCTCGGTCATTTTCATGGTTTAGCAGGACAACAAACCATTATTATTCCTGTCCTCAATCGTTTCGAGAATCCTCATCAAACCACTGTAGAGTCAGGCAATAATTTTGTGCGTCTTAACGATCAAGGTCAAACCCATCTAAAAAATGCCGATTTGATTGCTGAGGTAGATTTTTTGACTGAACTTGCCCATCGTCTTCATGGTGAATACCCTGTCAATTGGCGACAACTTCAAGATACTAAGTATGTGCGTCAGCTAATCTCTCAAACTATTCCAGGCTTTGAGAAAATGGCAAACATTGATGAAACGAAAGAAGAATTTACCATTAGTGGACGAATTTTTGACCACCCCCATTTTCCCACACCATCAGGCAAAGCCATGATGTTTGTTACCCCATTGCCTTGTCTGACACTGCCTCAAGCAGTTGACTTTGGGATTGACCACTATAGTCATGGTGTAGTCCTAGCACTAATGACAGGACGTAGTTATTCTCAACACAATACCGTAGTTTATAAGACTGAGGATAAATATCGTCGTATGCCTCATCGCCACTGCATCTTGATGAATCGTACTGATGCAGAAAGTGCTAGTTTACAAGAACATCAGCGGGTAATTGTTAGAGGAAACGCCAGTGAACTAGACAATATTGAGATTATTTATGGTGCAGTTCGTCCTGGATCTGCTTTGATGTTCTATCCAGAAGTTAATGTAATTTTCGATGCTCCCAAAGAATCTCGTTGTGGAACTCCAGCTTTTAAACGAGTGCCAGTATTTGTCTATACAACTTCTAGCAAATCTCGTGCATTAACGGTCGAGACAAATCGACAAATTTAGCAAGTCGTAGAGTGAGCATCAAGAACAAATGTGTTTTTAAATAGTGATACTTTAACTATGCCCACCAAATGTATAGCAATTCTTGCGCATTAACTACAGACTTCGTTGATCTAGATTGTCGATACATAACTATTTCAGTGCTTTGATTATTTTGGCTAGTTTTGAGAATAGGATTGCTATAAGTTAATTGCTGGAACGTTAATCTACTCTTGTGATTTTTTGCCCAACCTACAAAAGCGCTCACTCTAATAAATTTAAACCAATTACACCAATAAGAATTGCACCAATAAAAATTATTTTAAATAAACTAATACTTTCGTTAAATAATAATATACCGATAATAGTAATTCCAATTATTCCCAATCCAGACCAAATAGCATAAGCGATACTAATATCTATGGTTTTAATCGCTATACTTAAAAAGCCAAAAGCTAAAACATAACCTACAACAACCCCTATTAAATAAATAGATTTTAAAGATCCATTGGTCATTTTTAGACACGTGGTAGCCAAGATTTCAGAAATAATTGCTAAAAACAAAAATAATTCGTTTTTATAGCTCATGATTTTCATTATTTGCCACCTGAGCTAATAAGTTAATTATCTTATTGTAAATCGACTTAAAGGCAATCACCCAACTTTTACATCTAAAAACCCAAGAAATTCAATTACAGCGGTTTTTTTACTTTAGATAGTTTTATAGTCATGTCATTTAACTAAATCTTGTGATTTTTTGCCCAGCTTAAAAAAGCTGCAAAAGCGATCGCTAATGAATTTATTTTTCGGACAAGTCTAATAAATTTATGAAATGCACAACTTTCAATTCTTATAAAAGTAAAGTTCATCAGAGCCATCACTGTTAAGACCAGATAAAGAACCTGATGGTGTATATTTTCTTTTTTTAATTAAGCTTAACATAGCCAAATTATTACTCTCTGTAGATACAAATACCTTTTGGTTTGTATAAATTTGCTCAACTTTTGACAGTAATAAAGAAGCAATACCTCTATAGCGATACTCAGAATGAACGCAAAGGTATGAAATTAGCGTATGATTACACAAACAGCTTTTTTCTATAATTGAGATATATCCTGAGACTTTGTTATTAACAATATATACTCTCAAGCTCTTTCTTAAAATTTCGCTTTCTCTATTACCTCCGAACTCGTCAAAGATTTCAATTTGCTCTAAGTCTTCTATTTTTCCATGTCGAATCATAATTTTCCAGCAATCGTAGGGCGAGCGATCACCCGCCTTTTCCATCTAAAAACACAGATACAAAAAAGCGAGAATAGAGCTCGCCTTTTGCTAAATCATCCATAGCATTACCACAAATGGAATTGTATAAATGAGTATCTTGAAGTAATTTAATTAGGCTAGAATCGCCTTTTAATAGTTCAATAATCGCATTGGTATCTAATAAGTAACGATTACCATTCATCTCTTAATTTTCGCTGTGTTGCTACTGCGTCTCCCTGCCAACTAAGTTTTCCTGCTAAATCGGAAAAATCATAGTTATTGTGTGTTTTTTCTTCTTCGGGGGCAGGATTGATAATCACCACTAGCTCTACTTCTCCAGCTTCTAAATTGGTTGGCAGCTTAATATTTAGCTGTCCTGTTTCATCAATTTCAGTTGTGAGTTTTAAAACTTCCATTGTTACCTACCTTGAGCATTCTTAGCCTTACTTCTAGGATAACTAATTGTATAAGAATGTGGGTGCTACTAAGCTTCAAAGACCTAGACAGTAACGCACCGCAGTTTCTACTTCAGTCATTTTATCTTCAGTTAAATGACCTGCTGGTTTGGAATCAAATCTAGTTGAATCTAAAGAACGAATTTGAAAACCAAGAAAAACTGTTTCTAACGGTAGCCCACTTTCTGTAGCTGATACTCTGACATTTGTTGGATAGTCTCTACTGATGTTTGTTCCTTTTGTTCCCACTACCACTGTAACAACCAGAGGTAATTTATTAATTTCATCTATTGACAAGACTAAAATAGGTCTTTTTCCTGCTTGTTCTCTTCCCTTAACTGGATTAAGATTAACAAAATAAATTTCTCCTCTTTTGATGGTCATATTTAATTTAAGCCATCCATTTCAGTTATTAAAAACTCTTGATTTATATTTGTTATTTCTATTTGAATTTCTGGATCTTCAGCCATAGCTTGTAATTGCTTTTCTAGGCTAGCTTGATTATCTTGCTTTTTACTTTTGTTTTTAGTCAATAGCAAAAAATTTAGTACTTCTTTGATCAGATAATCAGGAGCTTGTTCTATCTCTTTGAGTAATTGCTTTTTTTCCTTCATGGTTTACTCAAGTTTATGTAATGTTAAATATTGATTAATCTTTATTTTATCCGAAATATATTTCAAAGAGCGATCGCTTTGGTAGTCTTTTGATTGCATTTCTATTTAATAACTTTAAATTACACAACCTGGAAGGTTAAGGCGATTGCTTAAAGTGTTATTTACTTTTAATTTTTCTACCTGTAACCAATGTTGATAGCTTAGATATATTGTCTAATGAGATTATCATTGTTATTTATCTAATTTTTTCATTAGTTGATAAAAATCGCTACGGGAATTACGTGCCATGATTGCTTTTTTTAGCTTCTTAATTTGAAGCATAGCTCTGACATTGTAGTCCCATTGTGCGATCGCCGTTTTTTTGGCAACCATATAAACATTGCGTTTTAAGTTACTAAAACGATCGCTACTTAATTCTCGATCTAGATCGTCATTAATCGGAGTGAAACAGTTCCCATTGTTATTAACAATAGTAGTTAGACAACCAATTAACCGCGCTTTATCGCCACTTACGATTAAAACTTTACCTATACCGTAATTAACCTTGATCATACCTGCTTTGGTTTCTTGATTTTCTCCCGTGGTATAAACACCATCTAGTGCCACTATCACGTCATGACTGATCATTTTATCGACATGAATATGAGTCTTGATTAAATCTATTTTTGGGAATTGATTTAATAACTCAATTAACTGATCATCTTGAGGATTGATCGACAGTCGATCTTTAGTACTATCAATCAAACAATTGTTAATTGTCTTAGTAGTTGTTTCGCCGATATTATTGTTGATTAACTGCCAGATACTAACCTGATTGTAGTCAGCGTTAGCTAGGATAGTTAAAATATCCTTATTGTCTACCAAGCTTTTAAGCCAATCAATTTTAAATAATAAATCTATTACTTGATAACATATTTCATTGTTAAATTTTTTTCTATAAAATTAGGATCGCATTTTTTCTGAGATCCCAAAAATAATTGAAGGGCGATCGCTCGCCCACCTTTCTAAGATAAAAACCTAGCCAATTAATTCCATTGCTCGTTTAATAAAATTATCCGCAGTAATACCATTAAACTCCATAATCTGACCAGCACTAGCCGTAGTTTCGCCACGCTTCCAAGCAAAAACATCCCGCTTGCTATTACTCCGCAACATCACAGGTTCTAACATGGCGCTAGAACCACCAGTAACTCCTAATAAAGCATCGCCATCAAACAGGTTGGAAAATTCGGCATCACTGAGAAAATCACCATCTTGTTCACGACTGCAACTATCCCAAGCGACATCAGTTGAGCGATATAAACGACGGGGGTTAATTATTGAGACAATTTTTGAGCCAATACCTTGAGCTTTTAACTGTTCGGTGGCAGCAAAGACAGGGATTAGAGTCATGTCGCCAATTACGGCAAAAACTACTGTTTTAGTTCCAGGAGTCTCTTGTAACACTATGCCACCTTTAGCTAATCCTTCACGGGTTTGTTCGAGGGTAGTGCGAATTTCTAGAGGCGATTTGCTGGCGGTAATAGGAATGCCTTTATTTCTTGTGCCTAATGCCCATTCATAACAAGCTTGGATACTGTTCGCATCACAGGGAAAGAGAGGAAAGATATTGCCGTTACGCATCATCCCCGCAAAATAATTCTCTACTTCAGGACGTTGATGTGTCCAGCCGTTGCGCCCTTGTTCTAATGCTCCTGCGGTAAACAAAGTTATAGTTGAGGGTGTAGAACGTCGTAATTCTGCCATTGCTTGGGTGACGGTTTGCCAAATAGGTAATCCGTTAATCACAAAAGATTCATAGGAACACCACAAAGTACGCGCCCCAAATAAAGCCTGGGCTGCTGCTAATCCTGCACAAGCATCTTCGCTGAGAGGCTCATATACCTGTCCTTGAGGCTGTTGGGAATAGGTTTCATCTTTGGTTGGATGGATGATTTTCAAAGCTGTATTAATGTTTTTAATCCCAGATGCAGCATTACCATCAGCATTTGCCACCAAAAAGTCTCGATCTTGCTGTCCGACATAGGCAACAATTTCACCCATCGCCGTGGTTGCTACTTGCTTTTCTCCACCAACGGAATATTCTTGCAGAGGAATCTTACCTAAATCGCCAATTGAGTACTCATGCTCAGTCACAACTGTGTTAACCGCAGCACCACCATTTGAGCGGACATAATTATCTCGGACAAGTTGCCAAGCTTCGGGAGTTAAGGCTCTTTCTTTTAAGGCTGCCACAATATAGTCTTTTTCCAAGCTGTCACCAGGATAAAGATTGTGCGACTGTGCGCCTCGCTTATGCACTCCTGCCCCTTTTAGCTGCTTCACAATCAAGACGGTCAGTTTACCATCAAGGGCTGATTTAGCTGCCTTATCTGTCCCTTCTAATACCGCTTGCGTAAATGCCATTCTCCCTGCTTGAGAAAACAGAGTGCTGTCTACATAGTCGCTGACTTGATTGCTATCGTCGTAATCTTTTGCATTGACCAGAATAACCTCAGTAAAGCCGTTACCTGCCCAATAGTTAATCATCTGCTCGTTGGTTTTAGTGGAAACCATGCTGTGATGTTCTTGGGAATAGCCATTCCAGACCAAAATTGGTAAAAAGTTAGTTACTTGGGGAAACGCAGTATTAAAATGACCAAAGCTACTCATGATATAAGGTTCGCCTAAGCCACCATCGCCAATAGTTACAGGAAATAATACCCCTGGATGCAGTTTTGCCCCTGCCATCGCAAAGTGTTGCCCTTGTCCTAAAGGCCCTGCGGGATTCAACAAGCCGGGGATTTGTCCTGAAAGATGCCCTAATAAGCCATGAGTTTCTCGAAAGCGATCGCCCATTTGCTGCACATTATTGATTCCCATCGCCTCTAGAGAAGTATCGAGAAAGACGTTGCTATAAAAGCCTGGGGCATGGTGTCCCACTTCCGTAATGATATTTTTGTGACCCAGCATGACCAAAGAAGCGATCGCCTCGGCAATAGAGGCAAATCCTCCAGGATGCCCCGACTGCTTACTAGCAGTGACTTGCAGAGTTAAATAACGCAGGGCATCAGCAGCCAGCATGGTTTGGTAAACCGCTGCGGAATCTGTGGGGGAGGCGATCGCCGTTTCTCCTTTCTTAATGGCAGGAGAACTATATTGCTCAAAATTTGGCAAGCTATCTTTGAAATATTGAATCCCTTGACAAAAAGCGGGAATGTTTGTGGCAACAGTCATAAATCTATCCTTCTTTGAGGGAACTGCAAGTTTTAAATAAATCTTACAGTTTTGGGGTAGCTCAAGAAAAAAAAATCTCGCTCAAAACTATTATTTATCAATGCCACACATAGTTATTTATCAATCGTTGCAGCAACTAGCTTGATATAGATCTCTTGACTGGGATTGGCTACTCTTGCTCTAGCAAGCGACTCAATTTGTTTCTTACATCCAGCATTTTTCGATCACATTTAGGTACGGCAACCACACGCAGATCAATTTCCAAAATATTGTCTCATCTGGTGGTTTTTTCCCAGACTTTCACCTCCTCTGCCGACTCATGTTGATAGCGAAAGGTTACCGTATCTGAATCTACTTCAACTATTTCCACATTTTTGACCCAACCATTGCTGCTTTTGATATATAGCCAAACATTCGGCTGTCCAATAAGTTCCTGTAGTTTAGTTTCCATGGTTAGAAATTAAATTGAGCGTATAGATGTATAAAATATTGCATCCACTATAAGAGATATTTTTTTCCTTGGCACGATCTAATAAATACAAAATTTATCTAACCCAAGAGAGATGACCTAATATAATCTGTTTGATGATAGATCGCTTGTCACCTTGTTAAATTAAGATCATAGAGATCGTAGAAAAGTAATTTAAGCCTACATGTCAAATATTCAATACGTCGGCATGACTGTTGCCAACATGGAGCAGTCAATTAAGTTTTATACAGAAGTCCTTTCGTTTCAAAAAATCAAGGATCTAGAAGTTGCGGGGGATGATTGGTCTAAGTTACAAGGAATTTTTGGGTTGAGGATGCGGGTTGTTCAGATGCAGCTTGGATCAGAGATGATTGTCCTCATGGAATACCTGACCCCCCAAGGACGACCAATACCTGTTGATTCCCGTAGTAATGATCGCTGGTTTCAACATATTGCGATCGCTGTTAAAGATATGGACAAGGCTTATCAGCATCTGCGCCAATATAACGTCAAACATACTTCCACTAGTCCTCAAACACTACCAGAGAATTTAAAATCGGCGGGAGTAGAAGCATTTTACTTTAAAGATCCTGATGGACATAATCTTGAACTCATTACTTTTCCGCCAGACAAAGGAGATCCCAAATGGCTAAAAGAAACTGATCAATTGTTCTTGGGCATTGACCATAGTGCAGTGGGGGTAAAAGATGCTCAAGCTAGTTTTGGGCTGTATCGCGATCGCCTTAAGCTAGAATTAGCGGCAGAGGTGGAAAACTACGGGAGCGAATTTGAACACGTAACCTGTGTTTTTGGCTCAAGAATTCATGTTAATAGTTTAAAAGGCAGTGAGGGGATTGGTTTTGAATTATTAGAATACATTGCTCCCACCGATGGCAAAAACATGCCTGTAGATAGTCGAGCTTGCGATCTTTGGCACTATCAAACCGTAATCTCTGTAAACGATTTAGCCAGTCTCGAACAGGAATTACGCTCTGCGCCCTGTCAATTTATTTCCCCTGGCATAGTCAAAATGTCGAGTAATGAACTGGGATTTAGTCAGGCTTTATCCATTAAAGATTTAGATGGTCATGTTTTGCATTTGGTAGCAGAATAAATTACCAAGAGGGCGAGCTAGTTTTTGCCCTCACTTAAAAATTAGCAATCTTCTAGCACAGATAATTATTCCTCTGCTATATATGATCTCAAACTAGCAACAGTGTGATTAATGAGTAAGATTCTCTTTCAGGAAATCCCAACTGTAGATCTCCATGATTTTGCTTCAGATAATTCTTTGGTTAAGCAAAATTTTGTGCAAACCTTGGGTAATGCTTTTGAAAATATAGGTTTTGTTGCTGTAAAAAATCATGGTTTAACTGATGCCATGTCTGAAAATCTTTACCATGCAGTTAAACAGTTTTTCGCCCTCCCCGAATCAACCAAACTAAACTACGAAATATCAGGTATTGGGGGACAAAGAGGCTACACCGCCAAAGGAAAAGAACACGCCAAAGATAGATCTGTTGGTGATCTCAAAGAATTTTATCATGTGGGACAAGAACTAGCCGAAACAGAATTAAC
>NZ_PVWF01000229.1 GCF_003003995.1 Pleurocapsa sp. CCALA 161
GCCCATTTTATCAACGAGGTCAGAAAGCCATGACACTCATTCTATCTGCTTTCTAGCTACTATTGTCGCCCCCACAGCTAGTTGCTTGATAAACTCATCATCGTTTAGCTGACTTTTATCGCCATCGGTGCAATCTCGCAGCAGTTTTTGGACTTTCTTTTGCTCTTTTCCAGAATTAAGTTTCTTCAAAGTATCTTTGACGGTTTTACGGTTGATTCCAGACGGAAAACTATCCATTGCCATAATTCGCTTCTGAATTTTACTAATCCGCTCAGAAGTTAAGTTGATGTTTTCTAAAGTTTCTGGTTGTTCTAATTCGGAATAACGCTGTTGCTTGAGTTTCACCAGTTGTTCGTACAAAGAATAAGTAATAGTCAAAATGTTTTTTGCCGAAACTACTTTACCTACTGCTGGGGTTTTAAATGCTGAAGAAACTGCCATTCCATAGCCATCATTTTCTTGAGTGAGGTCGTTCCAGTAAATTGTTTGTTTTTGTTCGGGAATCGGTTCGCCATTTGGCCCAAAATATTCCAGGGTCAGTGCCACAAGACAAGTCGGTTCATCGAATTGGTCAGTGCAATGTCCGACAGCAATGGGATTGGCTTGGTAATCGAATCCTAATTCCTCAATTAGTTTTCTGAGTTCTTCACTATGCAAGATTTCGTTTTGAGTGTAGAGGTCGCGGTTAGTTTCTTGTTTTTGATAAGTATCTTCTTGTAAACTGCCCTGCTCCAAAGATCGGGCTTTAGTTAAACTGTGGATGAAATCGATATATCCAGGCAAAATTTCATCATCAAAGAGAGTGTCGCCATAAATTGAAGCTCCGAGAGTATCGATTCGCTCAATATTGCGAATTGCGCCACTTTCTTCAACTAGATCGCCGACCAGTTTTTTATTTAGATTAGACAGGCGACTGGCTTGTCTGAGTAATTGACTTTCGCTGTTGGCGTAGTAAATATAGATATTTTCAACTCGACGTTGCTTGGGTCGATCGATGCGACCAATGCGCTGCTCTAGGATCATTGGATTCCAAGGCAAATCGATGTTAATCAAATAATCGGCATCTTGAAGGTTTTGACCGACTGAGAGAGTTTCTGAACCAATTAAAACTGAGATCTCTTCTTCTGGCTGCGGACGTTCGGCAGGATTTCTACAAGTAGCAGCAGGGGCAAACAAGCGGAATATTTGCTGTCGCTTTAGTCCAAGTTGTTGATTAGTTCCTTTGACGAGCGACCCCGCGTTATGCGTAGCGGTATACCACAAGGGTACAACGTCCTTTAGGACGCCGAAAGGCGCAAGGCCCTCGGTGCGGCTTGACCGTGAATGCGCGAGTTTGACCGCATTATTAGGACTAACTGTGACTACTTGGTCTAAATCGCTTCTGTAGTAAAGTTTGCGAGAACCGATCGCCATACCAATCCCGCTAGATGCGATCGCATGATCTTTTGCCATGTAACGATAGTAATCGATCACCGTATCTGAAAAGGTCGAAATCAGGAGAACTTTATGACCCTGACTAACGATTTCCCTGACTTTTTGGGTAACTTGTTCGCGTTTGTGGTCTTTGACGAATTCATCCACTAGTAGTTTTTGAATCTGTTTAAGTTGAGCTAGATCGCTATCGCAGTCAGAGATAATTTGGTAGTAAATTTCTTTAGCTCTGATTGGGTTATCTCGCAGGGCATCGGTAGCAAGATCTATAGATTTGCGTAGTTGTTGACGCTTTTCCTCTTTCTTCTCATTGGTTTCTTCCTCGTCTTCGTCTTCTTCATCTTCTAAATAATCTTCATCCCAGTCATCGCTTAGATCCAAGACATCTAATGACTTATCTTTTTTCTTAGACCCAAATTCGTAATGCAGCAACAAGAATTCTTTGAGTCCATCAGCATCGGGAGTAACCTTTTCTAGCCTGTCTTTAACCAAAGCAATGCGATCGCTAAAATTCTTAATCGTGCGACCCAGGGCATACATACTCGACTCTGCCCGTTGTAAAAAGAAACGACGTTGATTGGCGAGGAGCGATCGCTGTTCGGTACTGCCTTTTAAATAACGTATCGGATCGGCAGAAGGAATATAAAGGTTAGTTTCAAACTGAGTGAAAATTTGGTCTAATGCCTGTTCTGTATTAGTTTCAAATACTACTGGCAGCCATTGAGCTACTCGTTTGGCATAGAGGTTTAAATCTGGAGTAGCCTCCCTGAGCATCTGTCTGGTGCGTTGGAGAAATAACTCTCGATAGGTGCGTCGAAATAAATTGGTATTGTCGGTAAAGTTTTCTACTCCTGCATCTCGACGCTCGAACCATAATGCTACTTCTGGGGGAAAATCTAAATCTTTGAATCCTTCTGGGCGAGAAAGGAATGGGGAAAGAATATTATAGATATCCTCGCGGCGGTTATTCCAAGGAGTAGCTGTTAGCAGTAAAAAATGTCTTTCTCTTTCTGAGTCGAGATCGCTCTGTTGAATCTGCAAACAAATTTGATGAATGCGATTTCGATAGTTGCGAATGCCTTCGTGAGCCTCATCAATAACGATCAGATCCGCACCACCATAGCGATTAAAGTCATCTAGAAATCTGTTGCCTTTGAGACTCATCAAGTTTTTGTTGTAGAGTTCGTAATCAAGGTGATTTCCTCTAAAGCCAAGTTCGCTCATTTCCCGCTCCCAGTTGTCGTGAAGCTTTTTGGCAGCAACGATTGCCACCTTAGCTTGACCTTTTTCATGGCGGTACAGTTTAGCCACTGCTGCTGCCAAGCGCGTTTTTCCCAATCCCACCGCATCAGCACAAACAGCTACGCCAAAATCTTGCATAACTCTAAGACAGTGTTGCGCGCCTGATTTTTGATGCTCGAATAAAATACCTTGGTAAACGAATTCATCTAGTGTGTCGCTCTGTTGGACTCGCAACAGGTGAGGACGTTCCATTGCCAGCCAGTAGAGAAAGTCTTGAGGTTGCCCGTGTTTTCCTGCCAAGATTAATTCGACTGCTTGCTTAAAACCTTCAATTTCGGGAAAGTCGGGAATGAATAAATCCGAACTGACAGAAACGGGCTTTTCTGGAGAAACATCGTATGTCCCTGTAGTGGTTTTAACTTGGAAATTTTTGAGAGAAGTTGATGGATGATCTGGAGCTACTTCAACTTGACCGATAATGCGTTCTGGTTCTCGACTGTCGATAGTAACTTTAACCAACTCATCATCGACAACTTCAATAGTTTCAACTTGGTCTAGGTTACTGCCTGTAATTTCAACTTGGGTGGTTTCTCCATTGGGGAATTCGTCAGGAGTAATAGATTCAATAACTGGTTGCTTTAACTGGATACGGCGATCGCGTTCGGCGATGATTTGCGCTAAAAATTCTTGGCTGAGGTCAAAGGTGAGTTCTTTGTCTTGCCATTCTTCATCAAATTCAATAATGCTCTCTTTAATAGCGTCTAAGTCGATGGGGTCTGAATAATAGAGGAAAGTAACGCTCTCAGCATTCCTCGAATGGGCAGCGCGAGTAAAGTTATCCGAGCCTTCATGGAGAATGTGGTTATCCAGGCGATCGCTCAAGATGCCAGTTTTCTTGTGATAGATAGCCCGTCTTTCTTCCATCTTGACCAGCTTGATTTTTAGAGTACCCAATCTCACTAATTCGGCGAGGATTTCAGTGCTAGAGAAAGAGCTATCTTCTAAACCTACGAGGAATTCTTGGA
>NZ_PVWF01000230.1 GCF_003003995.1 Pleurocapsa sp. CCALA 161
CGTAGGGAATTTAAAACATATGTACTATTTAACAAGTGATTTTTCCTCCAACTGTAACCCTCGTTTGAACAACGTCGATTTCGGCGAGCGACCCCGCGTTATCCGAAGGTGTATCCTTTAGGACGGCGTAAGACGCAAGGGAACGCGCGAGCTTGGTCATCGAGGTAAAAGTTGGAAAGCATTTTTATAAATAGTGGCTATCTTCAAACCCAATCGGACATAATTACCAAACTATCTTCATTACCAATACTGTCACGGGTAAGATTGATATATGACAAATCCCTATTCCTTAAATTAGATTCAAGAGAATTCTTATGAGCGTAGAATATCATGTCAAACTCATTCAAGATGGAAACACTCAAACTCTATCTATCCCACAAGAGATAGCTCTATCTACATCAGAGGTTATCATTCGCCAAGAAGAAGGAAAATTAATTATTGAACCTTATCAGAAAAGATCCCTTCTTGAAGTTCTGGCAACTCTAGAAGACAGCGAAGAGGATATTAATGTTAATGATGAAGACTTATTGCCTTTAGATGAGATCGAGATTTAACCATGAGTTATCTCTATTTGCTAGATACAAATATAATCTCAGAACTTATAAAACATCCCCAGGGTCTGATTTTTTATAAAATCCAAAAAATTGGCGAAGCTAAAATTTGTACTAGTATTGTTGTTGCTGCTGAATTGAGATTTGGAATCAAAAATAAAAACTCCCCCAGATTAGCGGAAAAACTGAAAGTAGTTTTAGATGCCATTGATATTTTGCCTTTTACTGCCCCTGCTGACAATTACTATGCTGAGATTCGTCATAATTTAAAAATACAAGGAACACCCATTGGTGCAAACGATCTGTTGATTGCTGCTCATGCTTTATCTCTAAACTTAATTTTAGTTACCGCAAATATTCGTGAATTTTCTCGCGTCCCTAATTTAAAAGTAGAAAATTGGTTGTCACAAGATTAATTTCTGATACTCAATATTACTCGATCGCTATTCCTCATCCGAAATACAATCTACACATTCATCGAGCCTTTTAGTAGAAAATCTAGAGCATCGCGAAGTTAAAGAGCGAAATTGTCAGAACTATTCGTAACGACCGAGAAAGTGTTGATATTCCTCTGATTCTGTTTCATTATCTGTCCCCCAACTATGAGACTCATCTTGATATTCTGGCTCAACTGATGGGGCGTATCTCTCCTCAAATAATTCAGTTCTAATTTAATCTATAGCTGACTTTGATGTGGACTCTTGCCCTGTAGATTCATAATTTGCTGTTGAGTCTACGGTGACTTCTTCTTTGGTCTGGATCTCGATTTCTTTCTCTTCCGTCCAAGGTCCTCCAACATTAAATTTTTGTCCTTGACGTTGGGATCTAGTTCTTCTTTTCTTGCTGAAAGTCATCGAGCTTCTAAAAACCAGTGGGGGTTTATGTTTTGGCTCATGTAATCCGATATTGCTGTTCTGATGGCAATTTCGATTCTCTCTAAGGCATCAGATAAAAGTAACCTGAATTCGCGATCGAATGTATAGCAATCAACAATATCTTGAAAAGATATCCCTGATTTAAAAATATGCTGTTGCTTATCTATCAGGAAAGGATAAGCATATCCTGAAAAGCGATAGTATCCAATGTACTGAAGAGTTTTCTTTGCTTGAGCTTCGTCATTGATGTGTAGCCCACGACTTTTGAGTAATGTGATTAACTGTTCGGGAGCTTTGGCTGTTTTGACAAATTTCATGCAATAAAACGCAAAAGACCCGCCTTGAGATGCATCGTTGAGAGGCGTGACGGGTACTGTTAAATATATATTAGTTGAATTTAGAGCGAAGTGCAAGGGAAAACTATCTTTGGTTTCGAGTAGATGCAGCAAAGATAGCTTCTCACCAAAATCCGTCGCCAAATCATGGGACTGATATTGGAATGTATATTCGAGCATACATCATCCAGCTTTGACCAACATTTCTTCAGGAATGCAGATTATATATTGAGCAGGCTGCCATCTGTAAATTTCCCATAGCTTTTCCATAATCGTTTTGCTAGGGATATAGTCAGGATCGTCATAAAGTCTATAAGCAGTCTCTCTATTAAATCCTGTATCTTTCCAAAGTCTATATCTAGAAAGACCTCTCGCATCCATAAGTGATTTTATATCGTTTTTAATCATAATAAAAATAAACTACCTAATATTTATGATTATTGTACCAGACATATTTTAGGTTGTTTTTTTAGTTTATGTATGGTTAAATATACATATCTTGAAACCTGGGTATAATCTTTTATCTCTTCATAACCAATAATCATGACAACTATTTACGTTTCTGCTGTCACCCATGAAGGCAGTAAAGTTAGGGGTGAGTTTAGGAGACAAAAACTATGCCTGAACTGATTAAATCAGAATCAAGCTTAGATCTAACTCATGATGAATCCCGCGATCGCCTAGCCTTAGAACGAAAAGTGGAACAGGCATTCTATATAGCGGGATTGAGTTTGGCTCAACTGAGAGATCGAAGATTGTATCGTTCAACTCACAGTAGTTTTGAAGAATATTGTCAGGACAGATTTGGCTATACTCGTCGCCGAGGCGACTATTTAATAGGTTCATCACAAGTAGTTGATAATTTAAAACAAGAACCACAAAACAATTCAGAACCAAATCAAAACCGAGAACCAATGGTTCTCATTTTGCCTACTTCAGAACGTCAATGTAGACCTTTGATTAACCTAGAACCAAGCTTACAAAGACAAGCTTGGAAAAAAGCTGTAGAACTAGCAGGACACAGAATTCCATCAGGAAAAGTTGTCTCTCAAGCTGTGTCCGAGTTTAAAAATCAAGAACCAAAAGCTCAATATAAAATTGGACAAAAGATTAAAATTCAATCCAATCATTCTTTATTTGGTGGCAGTTCTGGCACAATAAAACAAATACCCAACCATACAGAGGTGATTGTGAAATTGGATAATGGTCAAACCGAGTCAATCAGTAAAGAGTACATACAACTAGAATTAGATTCAAGTATTGACGCGCCAGCTTATTCTTTAGGGCAAGAACTACCAAGCCCAGGCATAGCTTACGGCGCGTTTTGGGTAGGAAGCTTCCCACCCAAAAGCCGCCTTACAAAGCGGGAATTGGTTTGGAGTATAACGTCAGGTTATCTCAGGAGACATGGGACAAGCTTAATTCTTATGCAGTCAATGAAGGAACAGCTAGTTTGGACGGAGCGATCGCCAGACTGTTAGATTTGGTAGGTCGAAGCTAGATTTTTTGTATAGTAATACAACCTTAAACATTTTTTTCTTGATCCTCGCGATCGCGACAAGAATCTTGATTTCCATCAACTCCAGTACTTACCCATCTTGACATCAACCACTACTGGTATCGGAGCCAAAATATCGCGCCCTGCTTCAATCATAACCCTTTCCAAAACTTGAGCCACGCGATCGCAACAATCCTTTCTCGTTTCAATGACTAACTGATCGTAGGCAGTCAAAACCAGGTGAGCATCCAGTCCTTGTGCAACTGATTCCATATCCCAGCTAGATATTGCCCGTTTTAGAATGTCAGCACAGTCGGCCTGAATAGGACGTTGTTCAAACGAGGGTTACAGTTGGAGGAAAAATCACTTGTTAAATAGTACATATGTTTTAAATTCCCTACGA
>NZ_PVWF01000231.1 GCF_003003995.1 Pleurocapsa sp. CCALA 161
GAACCGTCGTATTGCTCTTTACGATCCTCAGTTTCAGACATTAAACATAGTCTGTACTATTGGCTCTTATATTCTAGCGTTGTCATCTTTTCCCTTCATTATCAATATCATTTGGAGTTTGTATAAGGGTAAAAAAGCTGCTCGTAATCCCTGGCGTGCTTTAACCCTAGAATGGCAAACAGCATCTCCGCCAATCATTGAAAACTTTGAAGAAGAACCTGTTCTTTGGGCAGGTCCTTATGATTATGGTGTTGATACAGAAACTATCGATGGGAATGAAGATGTCGAAGATATGCTAGCAGCAGTCACCGCCGAAGGATAACAAGACCATAACAAGACAATTAACTAATTACAAAGATTGATATATGCAAGGTTCAACCGTAGATAATACCCAAATAATCAATGGGAAGCTAGCCAAAGGAATCGCTTCAGAACAAGAAGCAGTAGAACATGGCGGACATCACGGACATCCAGATCATCGCATGTTTGGTCTGTATATCTTCCTAGTTTCCGATAGTATGACTTTTATTGGCTTTTTTGCTGCGCTACTCATTTATCGAGCGATTATGCCTGTTTGGCCTCCCGAAGGAATGCCCGAATTTGAACTGCTGATTCCACTGATTAATACTTCAATTCTGGTGGCTAGTAGCTTTGTCATGCACGAGGGGCAAAAAGCTTTAAAACAAGATAATGTTCAAGGTCTGCAAAAGTGGTTCGGGATTACAGCAGCAATGGGTGCAGTCTTCCTCGCAGGGCAAGTCTATGAGTATTCTCACGCCGAATTTGGTTTAACCACTAATCTGTTAGCCAGTTGCTTTTATGTCCTCACTGGATTTCACGGTTTGCACGTCATGACAGGAGTATTACTTATTCTTTGTGTGCTGTGGCGATCGCGTCAACCAGGACATTACTCTAGTAGTAGTCACTTTGGAGTAGAAGCAGCAGAGATTTACTGGCACTTTGTGGATGTAATTTGGTTAGTGCTATTCGTTTTAGTATATCTACTTAATTGATTCTAATAAGTAGTTTTATTAGTAAAGGACGTTTAATTAAGCGTCCTTATTCTTTTTTTAGGCAAGAGAATCAAACGATCGCGATCGCTATGCCGATTTTTACTCCCAACCAAAGTCTATGCCTAAATATTGTTCCAACTGCCTATTATAAGGGGCAAAATATTTAACTAACGTATTTCTAATCTGAGGGTCTACATCTTGATAAGAACCAGCATTAACCTGGGGATAATTATCTTGAGGACAGCTAGGTAAAGCGAGAAACTTAAATACCTGTTCCATATTTTCGCGAGTATTCAAATAAAAATCTTCGCTCTTGAGAATTAAAAATTGTTCGCGTCCTAAAATTTCGATCCAGGGTTTAAGTTTATAGATATAAAGACTACTCATGATATTATCAGGGTCATAATAGCCTGTGTTAGTAATTTCTGCTTCAGAGACAGTAACTAATCGATTAATTTCACTGGCGATCGCCGTTGGCAAATCCAGCTTAGTCAAGCCTGTATTAAGCTTATGATAATGCCAAGATATTGCTCGATCTACGGGATTTCTCAAGAGGATAATAATTTTGGTTTGAGGAAAAGTATCCTTAATTCTTTGTGCCACTTGAGGAAAGCGTATATAGTTAGGGGTAGCTTCTCCTGTCAGAAAATCAGGGCGATCGCTAATAGTCGGAAAATGGGCTAAATACCAATCAATACCTCGTTTATAATGCTGCCAATAGAAATCAAGCTCTTTCTTGTGAGAAAGTAATACTTGAGGATGACGACTAAGGTAATGGTAAATTGAGGAAGTCCCACATTTAGTTGCTCCTGCAATAATAAAGTCGGGTCCAGATTTTTTCTGACTTGGCCAGTCCAACTGTGCCAGATCGGGATAGGCTTTAATTGCCTGTTGATAACTTCCAGTACGGTAACACTCGATCGCTTCAGCGACTTGATCTTGTTGAGTTAAAGCATCTCCCAAATTACCCCAGGCAAGAGTAATCTCAGGATGATCGGTAACAATTTGACGATAAACCTTAATCACTTCAGGAAATTGTTCTTGAGCGATGGGCGTATATTGCAGATCGATATAGCTACTCTTAAAACCAGGATCGAGTTGAATTGATTGAAGATAAGCTGTAATGGCTTCGGGGAAAGAACCTTGAGCGCGCAAAAGTTTACCTAGCTGAAAATATAAATCAACGGTAATCGAAAGATCTTTAGCCATAGTCGAGCGATCGCCAGTGACAGCTAACTCTTCTAAAGAATCTTGTTTAGTCATACAATCAATTGCTTGACGCAAGCAATCGCTCGCCAAGTCAAATTGCTGTAAGTGTCGATAAACCGCCCCCAGCTTACTCAAAGCAAGAACAAACTCAGGTTTAATCGAAATTGCTTGGCGATAGGCTGCAATTGCCTGTTGCCATTGCCGTTGATTTTGCCAGAGCCTTCCTAGCTGATAGTAAGGAAGAGCATAGTTTTCCTTGAGGGCGATCGCCTTGTTCCAGCAACTTTCTGCTTTATCATCTTTTTTTAGCTGAAAATAAGCCAAGCCACAACGATAGTAAATTTTGGCTGACGGCTCTAACTCTGCTGCTTTTTCTAGATGCGATCGCGCTTGGTCGTATTCTTGTCGCTCATAGTCGACAATGCCCCAATGATAGTAAACTCTAGCACTTTGCTCTAGTTCTGCTGCCTGTTGAAAATTATTGCTGGCTCGCAACCATTTCTTTTGAGCGGCTAAAGCCGATGCAAGAGCAAAAAGATAGTTAGAATTTTGAGGATTATTTTTAACTCCCTGACGATAGACTTTAATCGCCTGCTCATCTTTACCCTCTTGCAACAGCAGATCTGCCAAAGTCTTATATACCGACTCAAAATCAGGCTGAAGCGTAATTGCCTGTCGAA
Source organism: Pleurocapsa sp. CCALA 161 (assembly GCF_003003995.1). Lineage (GTDB taxonomy): Bacteria > Cyanobacteriota > Cyanobacteriia > Cyanobacteriales > Xenococcaceae > Waterburya. Next base: position 2,903 of record NZ_PVWF01000231.1, read on the forward strand.
AATGCTTAATTGCTAGTTGCCACCGTTGTTGTTGAGCATATAAATCTCCCAAATCTGCGTGTGCTTGGGCAGATTGAGGATTAACCGCTATTTCTTGAACATACTCGGCGATCGCCTTGTCAATAGCAACTGGATCTAATCTGGATAGAGAACTTTTCACTGCTTAATACTGATTACTAATTACTGACGTTGTCCTAAAGGATATCTTCTTGTTACTGATACAAGTGCGAACAGCCCTTCGGGTTCAGCACTTTACTTATGCCAGGATACCTGTCCACTGCAAGTGCTTCACCGTTCGCCTCTACCTGATTAAAGCTTGCGAATAATTAATTGGAAAGTAGCAGGAGATAAATCGACTACTTGCCACTGATTTTTAACAGAAGTCAAAAAGCGATCAATACCTGCTTGGGGATTTTGCTGGGGATCTTGAGGATTACGCCAGCCATAGTAACCAAATATCACAAATCCTCCTGATTTAAGCAGTTTCCAAGCTAGTTGAGCATTAATTTCGCTGTGTTCAAGTAATTTACATCGATCCTGAAGATGAATTAAGTCGAAACTATTAGGAGTACATTCTGTCATTCGCTGGTGAGTATCACCCTGGCACAAGCTTACTTTGGATTCTGCACCAGTTTTAATGATGTTCTCTTTAAATTTGCCTGCAAACTGACTATCAATACAGGTAAGATGACTTGCTTGATGAGTTAATAGCTGATCTACCAGCCAACAGCTAGACATTCCTTGATAAC
>NZ_PVWF01000073.1 GCF_003003995.1 Pleurocapsa sp. CCALA 161
ATACTCAGTATTTTTGCTTATTCTGAGTTTACATCTCAGCCTTTCTTTGTTTCTAATTTTTTCGTCGAACTCACGTTAATTACTTGTTTTTGATGAGTGCTTGGTTGCATAAAATACCCATTCTTACTTCTTTGCTAGATATTCTGCGTAAGCAGTAGTAAATATAAGTAATTTAAAGTGAAGCCAAACAGTTAACTAATCAAAGTGACTGAGTATTTATCAAAAGCTGAGTCAACAGATATGATAGGTAAATTTTCAACTACGGCTTGTGCAATTATAAGACGGTCGAAGGGATCTCTATGATGGAAAGGCAAAGCAGCATTTATCTTGAAATGCTCTAATTCAATCCTCAGTAACTTTATACTGCTTGTGATTACTTCTCTTTCAACAAATTCTTCGTAGTTGGGGTCTAGCCTTAATTTGCCTAAGTTGAATTTAATCGACATTTCCCAAAGACTAGCCATGCTTAAATAACTAACATTATCATCATCCTCAATTAAATCTTTGAAGTGGTTGCTTAGTTTGGGATGATCGCTTACAAACCATAAAAATACATGAGTATCTAATAATAAATTCATTCCATGTATTCCTGAAAGTCTTCTAAAGGCTCGTCGAAATCATTACTCATCCAGACCTTACCTTTAGCACTACCTCTCTTTAAGGGTCGTTGAATTGGTGATATTTTAGCCACTGGTTGGTCATCTTGGGTAATAACAATTTCTTCTCCTTTGATAGCAAGATCTAGGAGTTTGGATAGTTCGGCTTTAGCTTTGGTTATATCTAGTTGAGCCATAGTATTGATATAAATGTTGTGTAATAATTTTATACTGCTTTATCTAAATCACATTCTTTAGTACTCACATTCAGAAATGAATAATGAAGATCGGTTTTAAACTGTTACCGATTTGTCAAATACACTGTAGAACAGATTTTGAAAATGGGTAACTACTTCAAATATTTTTGTAGACCGCAATTGTCCAGTTCTTTTTACGCCATAGATCTGTTCGATATATTGCAGGTAATCTTCCTTAGTTAAGCCTAAAGCATCAACTAAACCTTTAATTTGAGGAAGGATTAGATTAATATAGGAATCGGTACTTGTTGCATAAATTAAAGTATTCAGCGGAACTAAATATTTTTCTGGGGATTTTTCTTTGCTTTCAACTTTTATCAGTTTGACGTAGACCATAATTTGTCTACAATCATCTCCCAAAGACGAAGAATGAATATCAGTTAAAATTCTAACTTTCATTCCTGACTTAAGATTAATCAACTCATCTTCACGACGGTTAGACGCTGAACGAGAACTAACCTCTAGTCCGTGATAAAAATAACTATTCTTTCTTCTTGCTTTACCAATTTCTTTCAGCTTAGTTTCTGAGGTTTTAATTTCAAGCGTAAACAAGTTATCAAGCTTTTGTTTAATGTCTTGCTTTATTAACTCCAGCTTAAGTACAAATACTCTATACACTAAATATGGAGTAAGCCCTACACAACACTTCACTAATGTGCGATCGCTTTGAGAAAACTCTTGTATAGCTTGTGTTTCAGGGATTTTGCTAGATGCATTTTGCAGCGTACTACAAGTAGGGGGTGCAATCGCTTTTTGAATGGCTTTGCTGGCTTCTTTTTTTGATTGTTGCTTTTCTGTAATATGCTTTTTTTCGGAGTTTATAAGTAGTTTAATTGTGACAAATATTTTTTGAGCGATCGCACTCAAGCAGCCCATTGCTAATTTAAAGCTAAAACCTGGCTCTTTTTGAGTAACTACCTCTTGAGTATATTTGGGATGCCACAACGTGCGATATTCGAGCTTTTTAAGGGTGTTACGGCTAAACTTAGTGCCAAACATCACATGACACCTTTCGTTGATGAAATCAACTCGTTTAAGCACTCCTTTGGGCATAGTATCTAAGGGGTATTCAGCCAAAATAGTTTTTAATCTAGACATGGTTTCATCGCTACGCTTTTGGTTAACCCATCCCCATCTGCCTCTATGTGCAGCTTTTACTTCTGGCTCAACTCCCGATAACTGCTCTTGAAGAGTCCATAGTTCGGTAAAGTTTTGCTTTCTTTGGGGAGTGCTTGCCCAAGCACTCCAATAGTTAATCGCCGAAGTTGCCCACTCAAAAGCCCGTTTTTCAATCTCATCTTGATGACCGCAGTGATCTATATACCCTGGTAAATCGATAACTCGTTCGTGAATAAATTTAGCCAAAGCCGAAACTGTATTCGAGCCATAAAATACTCTCCCTAGGTTTGCCAAGTTTTTGAGGATATCGTTAGTTTGTCCAGAACCAGTAAATCCAAACTTTAGGCTGTACTCAATATCTTTTTGCCATTGAGCGCGACCTTGTTTATTGAGAGCAAAATTACAGTACCAATCACGAGCCGTATTGCAGCATTCTTTTAATAGCTTAAAGTCTTGGCGATCGCCTGAGCTATTCATCAGCTCGACAAATTTTTCTGCACCTCCTGGGACTGGTTCAAAGGTTTTAGGATCTAGTAGAGTTGCTCCTGAGCCTGGCTGCATGGGTACGCGCAAGCCATTAAACAGCGAAAATCCTTCGCCTTTCTTCTTATATCTTTTAGTGTTGGGAAATATTTCTAGTTCCCCAGACTTAATTGCAAAACAGTTTTCGCTTAAAACTCTAAACAACGCACAGGCAAGATTAAAGCTATTTATCCCTAGGGGCAAAAAGAAAAATAAGTGTACCCCTCGGTTACTGCTAGAGCGTATTAATACTGTCTCCTTGATGCCGATTTTCCTTAAAGTTTGTAGCAGCTTACGGTAACGCTTGGGATTAACCAAAGGATTATTAGCACTATTTTCGTCTAAATCTAGACAGCCAAATTTAGTTTGCCCCGCAAAACGCAAACCCAAGCTAATTTTAGGATCTTGCCAGTAGCTCTCAAAATTTCGAGGGTTTAATCTATATCTCGTCTCGGTGTACCAGCTTTCCCCTTCTCTTTTGAGAATAAAATCCCAGTGATGGCTAAAGAATTTTAATAGTTTCGTGACGACTGGCGAAACGGGTAATAGTCTAGAATGATTGATTTTGGGTGGTTTTACAGTTGGCATAATCTCTCTTTTGAGAGAAAGCCCCCTTGTCAGATTAGCCTCATTACTGCTAGGATCATCTATATCAAAGATACAAAATTATCCAGGTGGTCAACCAGATATTTGTAATCTACGTATGGCAACATACGTTGTTCACTAAGTCCATACTTGGCGGTATAGACATTAAGAGTGAAATTGAGATAGATGGTCTCTTCGGGTAAGGTTTTTCTGAAGAGAGCCGTCTCAATATTTTTAAAATTTAATAGTGGTTAGTGAGTTTAGCAGGTGATATCCTTTCAAGCATCTTCTTACTTGGTTCATTTGGCCGAACATAAAGTGTTTATCCAAATATTTTGTTGTTTATCTAACATTTTTCTAGATACAGTTATAAGATTGAGGTGTATCATGAGGCATCGGTTTTAACCCAAATCGTTTTGTAGCTTACTTGTTACGAAGTAATCTTTTTTGACATTGACATTCATCAATATTGCCAAATGACATCTTAACAAAAATAATCAATATCAACTTACCAACTAATCTACTATATAAATACAATATTGGCTTTACAGCTAAAACAAATCGTAATATTTGTTAAAGAAGATAGATAATGAGCAGCAAAATTATAAACCAGTATCCAACTCATGTAGAAGCTCTTAGCAAGACCAGGAAAGTCGTAGGACTAACTTATGAGGAGCTAGCTGAGTTAGCCGAAACAACTAGAACTAACCTCAGTAATACTATAGGTAAAAATCCTTCATATTTACCATCACTTGCCTTAATCGAAAGGATTTTGGCTGCATTTGAAGCGACCAAACCAGGAGCAAGGCTATATTACAGTCTTATTCTATCAGGTTATTCTCTAGAACAAGCAGCCAAAATTTCCTTTAGCAGTGATAATGCGTTACAAAAGCTTGACCCTCAAGAAGTCGCCAATCTCAAGCAAGAGTCGCAAATACGACAGTTAATTGTTTCCCTATTAGATAAAATCGACCTACGAAAGCTGATCTTAGATGACTTAGATTCTAAGACGGCAATTCTAATGGTGATTTCCTGTCTCGATCAGAAAAACTTTTTCGATAATTTAAAAATGCACCGCGTTGCCTATCAAATAGCAGAAAAATTAGTTTACTGCGGATTCGATCTAGGTGCTAGACCTTTTCAGATCGGCAAAAACATAGCGCCAGAAAAGGTGGCAGAAATAATGAAGGGTTTTAGCCCCAGAATTGCATCCCTAGAACAAAAAAAGCCAAATAAGCAGTCTCAGGCTGAAGCCTCCCCAGAAAAACTAGAATTGATTAGCTAGCACCCTTGGCATTTCCTGAAAATTTGAACTATACTGGCGTGCTTTATATAGAGAAGTAGATAGGTTTTATATGCTTGATGTCATCCTCTCTGTCCACATAACTACTAATAAGCCAGTCATAACAAATGGTTCGGGATAATATTTTCAAATTGATAGTCAGCCTAGATATCGAATCCATAGACCATTTATGGCTATTACTGCGATACAACGAAAATGATAAATTACCGATAAGCAAACATTTATCTCCTAAAATTAAAACTATCATTTATCAAACCAACAGATTCGATCAAGAGGAACTATTTGAGTTCAAGTTATTACTATATGGTGCTTGCATTGGTATCCGAAAGCAAGCTGAAAACTGGCAAAAATTCCCAGAGACATCAGTAATACCCAATAAACAAGCCGATCTCGTTAATGAGATTATGCAAACGAACAGCGAGGTCTTAAATTTGGATACCAATTTTATGGCGGAGGCAATCAAAGAAGGCTTAATGTCTAAGGCGCAGCTTGAAGCATTGATGAATGCTTTAGCAGATAGCATATCCTACAGCTAAATTTTGGGATAACGCTTTTACTATTGGCGGGCAATAATTTCCAAATTAATTATTTCAAAAAAGCTTTAAGTCGATAGCGCGATTGGCAAAGCCACCAACTAAAAGATAATCGCTTAACTTAAATAAATTATCAAGATAACTAATTTAAATATTCCTCTTCCAGTAACCGTAGTAACCTTTCCTCAATTGAATTAAGCTGAGAGCGATTTAGCTTTTCTAATCCCTTTAGTACCCACAGTGCGGCTTCATCTAATTCCCCCACTTCATAAAGAGCAGTCATTCTTGCCCCCAAATCCAGAATCTGCTCTTCTTGGAGGTGAGTAAATTTCATCGGTGAGAGGTTTGAAACTGAAATCGTATATTCACCGTCCCAAGTGTTTACTACGCACTCATCTTTCCTAACGGATGATACCACACACCAGCAATTGGTCTTACCTGGCACGCCCGATTTGATTCGACATATCTCCCCTTCAGCAAAAGGATTAATGGTCGGATATTTTTGCTCCTGGTAAGCTTTGACTGCCGTTTTTACCATCGAATAAGAAGGCACTTGACCCAAGGCGATCCCCACTGCCATCACCCAAACTTCACCAGCTTCAATTGGGCTTAAATGAGCTTGGAAAATTGGTCGCAATTGCTTCTGTTTAGTTGGTTTTGGGTCATTAAGACCCTGGGTCTTTAAATACTCTTCGATCTGATAGTAAGTCTCGGCTGCAATCATACAACGCTCAATATAAAGCATCGTGAAACCAAAAACTTGATCGCAATAAGACTCAAAATCCGAAAAGCGATCGCGATACAATTTTAACCGCTTAATCGTCCTCAGTGCCTGACCTCGAAGCACGAAGCCCGTCCGTACCTGATGCTCTAATTTATCCCTTAACTGCGCTTCTTGTGGTGAGAGAACATACAAGCTATAATATGCCCTAATTTGCTCTGATTACTCACCAATTTTACAACTTTTAGGGCGAATAACAGCACTTCTACGTAGTAAACTTTTTATAGGATTCTAAATTGCTTTTCTCTGAGGGGAAGGGGTCAAGGTTAAGGGAAAAAGGGATGGCTATTCGGCGATTGAATAAAGGTAGATTTGAGCGGGGTGGTCGAACGGCGATCGCTACTATCTCTACTTTACCTACGCTTCGTGTGATGCGGAACTGTTTTGAGCAATATCTTAACCTAACTATTGCTGATGGCAATGCCAGTGTGGATACGATTAAAACCTATAAGAGTCGTGTTGCTCAGTTTCTTGACTGGTGCAAAGAGCAAGAACTTTATCCAGCCCTGATCACGAAGCAAAATATCCTTGAATATCGTAAGCACTTGGTTGATGAGTCGAAAACATCGACCACAATTCGTTTATCTTTACTGGCTGTCAAGCATTTTTATACTGCTTGTTTGGCAGAAAAATTGGTTAAGGAAAATCCAGTGCTGGGGGTAAAAGCACCACGGGAAAAACGAGAAGTTGGCAGTACGATTAATTATTTGAGCTTGGAAGAATTGCAGCAATTAATTGACAGTGTTTTGCCTGTCTACAAGATTAGAGGAGATAATATCACTAGAATACAGGTATTGCGCGATCGCATTTTACTAGGTTGTATGGCACTCCAAGGTTGTCGCAGTATCGAAATGTATCGAGCTAATCTAGGTGATCTTAGCGAATCGGGCGGTCAGTATTATCTTAAGCTAGATGGTAAAAACAGTATCCGAACTATTATTTTACGCTCTGACTTGGGATCAGAAATAGCTCAGTATCGTCAAGCTCGCATGAAAGCCAAAGAGAAGCTAACCCCAACCTCTCCCTTACTTATTTCCTTATCTAATCGTCGTTACGCTCAACGCTTGTCTAAAAGAGGCATTGGTCATGTCGTTGATAGTTACTTAGAAAAATGTGGTTTGAAACATAGTAATTTTGAACGAAATCTTTCTCCCCACAGCCTACGTCACACCGCAGGGACTTTGAGTCTACAAAGCGGTTCTTCGTTAAGGGAGGTTCAGGACTTTTTGGGACATAGCGATCCTAAAACTACTGCTGTCTATACCCATGTTCTTAATTGCCAAGAGAATAATCCCGCCTCAAGAATTGAGATTGATTTTTGACTACATTGAATAAATCTTTTCTAGTACTGTTGCTTTACTTGCTACTGTGGTTGCTTTACTAGGAACAACTTGTTCTGAAAGTAATTCTATTCGATAGGCTTTATACTCAACTTTTGCTTGATGTAGTTTATTTTTCCGCATCCCTGTTACTTTTAAATAGCAACCAGGCTTTAAATATTCGCTCAAAACACTCTTTTGTGATTTGGTTTTTGATTCTTTTTTAGTAAGCCTCCTCTCAAGAAAAGGCTTACTAAGTGCAATATTTTATTTATACTCTAACCGAAAGAAGAATTAGGCTAATCACGGCGATCGCCAGTACGATAAATCCAGTTATAATCGCGTTAAACTTATCCTTCTCAGTTAAGATTCCATATTCGTCCTTAGATTTAAGCGCGTGCCATACATGACCGGCTAAGAAAGTAGCGCACAAAGTAAACTGTACTCCCGCAAACTGACCTAAATCTGCACCATATAGTTTGGGAGGAAAAGCAATGTGATTAAAAGCGACAAAGTAGCCAGAAGTAAACGCCATTAATGCAATCCCCGCCAAGCTATAGGAAAGTATGGCGTGTCCGTTATAAGTCAAACTATTTCTGGCAAATCCAAAAGGCTCTTTAACAATATGCCAAGCACCACCAGCAATACAGGCGACTCCCACCCAAATATGACCGCCGATCACATCTTCTAGATTATCTACCGCAGCCATACCCCAAGGATTCCAAACTCCATCCTTCAAGCCAAAAAGATAGCCAAAAATAATTGCGGGATTTAAAGTAGGCTCGGTAACTAGTCGTACATTACCTGCCACAGAATCATATATTCCGCCCCAAAACATTGCTTTGCCGACAAATAGTAATGCTGCTACGCCTAAAAATATCAGGTGATGACCCAAAATAAAACCCAATTGCTTGGGATCGTTCCATTCATAATGAAATTTAGCTGCCCGCCCAGAAGCATCCTTGAGATTAGCTGCACCGCGAAAGACGTGAAACAATCCCCCTGCACCCAATACCGCAGAAGCAACTAAGTGAAGCATTCCAACGACAAAATAAGGATAGAGGCTAATAACTTCATTCCCTGAATTCACACCCCAACCCAAACGAGCGAGATTGGGGAGTAATAATAAACCCTGTTCGTTTAGGGGAATACTTGGCATATAACGATCCAATTCCAGCAGCGTAATTGATCCCGCCCAGAACATAATTAGTCCGGCATGGGCAACATGCGCCCCCAATAGCTGACCCGACAAATCAATTAAACGAGCATTACCCGATAGCCAACTGTAATTATCACTTGAATTATTGATTGAAACGTTTGTTGATGATGTCATGAGTTTTCAATTTGTATCTACTAAATAAAAAGAAAAGCTCAATGCAAAACATATTTCACATTAAGCTATAAATGAGAACACAAAAACAATGCTCTTGTAAACCTCCCTAATCTACAGCTCCTTCTGTAGCTGTTTTTTGTGATGCGGATAGCTTGCCGACTATAGTTTCACCAGATTGGGGAGTCCCTGCATTGTCTAAAGCAGTGGTGACTCGCTTAAAGTCAAAACCGATCGCTCTAAGGGCATGCCAAAGATGCCCCTGCAAGAAGAAAAACGCCAGGAAGAAATGAGCGTTAGACAACCAGCAGCGAGCAGTATGTACACCAGGAGGTAACGCTACGGTATCAACAAAGTAAGGCACAACTCCTAATTTGACTTGCAAAGGTGCGCCATAAAATTCTGGGGGATAAGCCAGAGTATTGACTGCACAGTAGTAAGCAGCTACAAAGCCCGCTAGAGCAATACCACCAAGGGAATAGGATAAAATTGCCTCTCCAGAAAAGATTAGCTGTTTCTTTGCCCAGCCCAAAGGAGGAGTAATGATATGCCAGATACCACCACCGATGAGCAAGAAGCCTACATACACATGACCGCCGACTAAATCTTCGAGGTTATCTACCGATGCAAAATGAGTTTGATAACCAAAAATAGTCGCGGGATTTAGAGTAGGATCGGTGACGACGCGCACATCTTGAATATTAACGTCATAAAGTCCCCCAAAGAACATCGCCTTAGCTACTAAAGCCAATGCACCTAAACCCAGAAACAATAAATGATGACCCAGAATAATTCCTAATTGTTTGGTATCACCCCATTCAAAATGGAAATTACGGGCTTTTCCCCTCGCCTCTTTCAAATCCACTGGTGCTTTAAAGGTATGAAATAATGCACCCGCACCTAGCACCGCAGAAGATATTAAATGTACTGCACCCACGACGAACATGGGATAGGTATCAACAACTTGTCCACCTTCACCAACACCTAAGCCTAAAGTAGCCAGGTGGGGGATCAGAATTAATCCTTGTTCTCCCATTGGTAGAGTCAGATCGAATTTAGATAGTTCAAAAAACGTAAATGCTCCTGCCCAAAACACAATTAATGCAGCTTGAGCTACATGAGCAGCAATAAATAAGCCAGACAGATTGGCAAAACGCGCGTTGCCTGCCCACCAATCGTACTTAACTTGGGGTTTATCGTATGTCTGCAAAACGAAACCTCTTAATTAATTTTGTAAAACTTGTTACTAAATATTCTCAATAAGTTAGCAACAATTTAATTTTGCATTAATGATAATTACTTTCAAGTCTTTTCTGACAAAACTTAATAAACTATGTGCTTAATTATCTTGTCCGAGCCTTTGTTTTGATAGTTCAAGTCTAGATTTTAAATTTGTCAATCTTATATTTATAGGCTTTTTCAAAATAATGAAGCTACTTTTTAAGCTACTTCTTGTCAACATTATATTAAGTTCAAAAGAAAATAGTTGTCAATAAGTGCTATTTGTCTGTATGGTGATTGAAAGGATTATTGATAATTAAAAGCAATAACTAAAACAAGGAGATTTTGATTGTGACCGCCATAATGGAAAATCCTCAAGGAATGAATGGTGTTTCCGATATTCCCTGGTGGAGAGGCAACGCTCGTTTAAAAGATTTATCAGGTAGATTGCTAGGGGCGCATATTGCCCAGGCTGCGCTAATTGTCTTTTGGGCTGGGGCGATGACTTTATTTGAGTTATCTCGCCATAGTCCAGATTTGCCAATGTACGAACAAGGTCTAATCTTGTTGCCCCATTTGGCTACTTTGGGTTTAGGCGTTGGTGATGGAGGACAAATTGTTAATGCTTATCCCATGTTTGTCGTAGGTGTTTTGCATCTAATTTCTTCTGCGGTATTGGGTGCAGGGGGAATTTATCATTCTTTGATTGCGCCAACATTACTAAAGCAAGATGATACTTTTGCTGGCTTCTTCGGTTATGACTGGGAAGACACGGACAAGATGACTACGATTATTGGTATTCATTTGGTCTTATTGGGTACCGGTGCATTCTTGCTGGCATTCAAAGCTATGTTTTGGGGTGGTATATTTGATCCTTGGGTGGGAGAGATGGGACGGGTAAGAATCGTAACCGACCCGACAGTTAATCCTGCTGTTATATTTGGTTACTTGTTTGGAGCCTTTGGCAAGTCAGGGATGGCAGCAGCTAACAATCTGGAGGATATAATCGGCGGTCATTTATGGGTTGGCTCGATTTGTATCTTGGGTGGTTTTTGGCATATCGCCACCAAGCCTTTTGGTTGGGCGCGCCGAGTGCTGGTCTATTCAGGAGAAGCTTATCTTTCCTATAGCCTGGGGGCAATTTCCTATATGGGATTTTTAGCAGCTTACTTCTGTACTGTTAATGCTACAGCCTATCCTGAAGTCTTTTATGGTCCTGTTGGTTTAATTAAAAATGATACAGGAATAGTTACTGCCAGGGGATGGTTAGCTACTTTTCATATTGCATTTGCAGTCTTGTTTCTCTTGGGTCATATCTGGCATGCTAGTCGAGCTAGAAGCGCAGTGAAAGAATTTGATTTTAATGCCCGTGATGTTTCTCTGGTTGTCTCAGACGATCCTTTGGTGGGTAATCTCAAAACTCCTCTTAACTCCTCTGATTTTAGTAAGTGGTTATTAGGGAATATTCCTTTTTATCGGACTGGTCTTTCTCCTCTATTTCGAGGGCTAGAAATCGGCATGGCTCATGGCTATTTACTCTTTGGTCCTTTTGCTCTTTTAGGACCTCAAAGAAATACCGAACAAGCTAATCTCATTGGTCTACTTAGTGCTTGCGGATTAGTGTTGATTCTAACTACTTGTTTAGCAATTTATGGTGCAGCCTCCTTCAATCAAGAATGGCAGTCTGATTTTCTCACTTATTCTACTGTCAATCCAGATGTGCCGAACGAGCTAAAAACTACGGGTGGTTGGAATCAATTTGCGATCGCGTTTCTAGTCGGTGGTATGGGTGGAGCTTTCTTCGCCTACCAAGTTTATGACCATTTCGATGTGCTAAAAGCTATTTTTTCTGGCACTATCTAATTTTTTCATGGCAAATCCAGTCTCTACAAACTAGTAAACAAATTAGCAGGAAAATAATCATGGCTCAAATTGGTCTATTTTACGGTTCAACTACAGGCAAAACAGAAGAAGCAGCAGAAGCAATACAAGATGCATTAGGAGGTACAAGTGTTGTGGCACTCCACGAAATTGCCGATGTAACTGATAGCGATTTTGCCAACTACGATCGCATTATTATTGCTTGCCCTACTTGGGATATCGGCGGTTTGCAGGCTGATTGGGAAGGCTTTTATGAAGATGATTTAGATAATATTGACTTCAGTGGTAAAAAAGTGGCATATTTCGGCACTGGCGATCAGGTCGGCTATGCAGATAATTTCCAAGATGCAATGGGAATCTTGGAAGAAAAGATTTCCAGTTTAGGCGGGGAAACAGTAGGTCATTGGTCTACAGACGGCTACGAACATGAAGCATCAAAAGCAGACAAAGGCGGTAAGTTTGTCGGACTAGCTTTAGATGAAGATAATCAATCAGAATTAACAGACGAGCGAATTCAGCAATGGACGATACAACTCAAGTCTGAATTTGCTCTGTAAAAAGAAGCTATTGGCTAAGAGCTAAGAGCTTTTTAACAAGTTTGGGGATTCTCCTCTCCAAAGAACGGGAAGAGTACCTGAATATAATGAGCCAACATTGTCTGTTGCTCTTCCCTTTTCTTCTTTTTGGCAATTTCTAGAATCATCTACTCATGGTACATCTAGTCTTGTGTTTTAGTGTTTGGACAATAATTTTCACTAGCTTATTTTGGCGATCGCTCGCGGTAGTCAAACAAGCAGTGCAACATCTTCAACGCCTTCACCAAATCCCCTGTGACAAATGCATTTATTTCACGGGAGACTACCGACTCAAGTGTACGGTTAATCCAACGGTTGCTATGTCCGAAAAGGCGATCGGTTGTCGAGACTTTTTACGCGATAACCAGCGCAGTATGTGTAATGGTTGCCAAAATCAGTGTAGCAACACCAAAAAAATACCCAAGTATTCGCGCTTAAAAGCTCAATTTATCAATTTCTTTAAATGAACACATTTTCTTCTTCAGCACCAATTTGGATTAATGCCAATCCTAGTTTTAAACATTTTGACGGCCGAATTATTCGCTATTTATCGAATCAAGTGCCCATAGCCTATTGGGAATATAATCAGGATTTAGATGAAGCAAGTTCGCTGGATATAGCTTTGACATTACTCCACGACTATCTTAAGTCTAAATCTCAAGCAATTAATTTAATTGGTCATGGTACGGGCGGCTTGCTAGGATTACTATATGCTCGTAAATATCCGCACCGCGTAAAATCTTTAACTTTGTTGGGAGTAGGTTCTGCTCCGAGTATTGACTGGCAAGCTCACTATTATCAGATGCGCAAACTGTTGTCCTGTAGCCAAAACATTCTTCTAGGAAGAATGGTGCAAATGATGTTTGGTCATCAAAGCCGAAGCAACGTTTTAAATTTGGTAAAAATTCTCAAACAAGATTTACACAGTGCCCCCACTGCTCATTCTCTCTATCAACTACATCGAATTGATGCAGGTGGTGTATCAATGCCGATGATGGTGTGTGGTAGTGAAAATGATGGTATTGTCGATCGCCCTGCTTTGCAAGGATGGTCAGACTATCTCAAGGATGATGATATATTGTGGATAAATCCTGAAGGACATCATTTCTTCCATTACTTTTTTCCTGATTATACGGGCAGAAAGATAATGAAATTCTGGCAACATATAGAAGCGAGATCGCTTGTCTCTTCTAAGGCTATTTGTTTAGAGGAGACTTGTTATCCTTATGGTTAGTTTGAGCCATTGGCACTATTACCAACGAAAGCCAAAGTCAGACTATCGTGAACTAGGAAGTGATGTAAGTGATAAGCTCTTTCTTCAGTTTTAAGTAGAATCTGTTCGTATAAATAACGACTAGCGCGATCGCCTAAGCTTTCTGCTTGAGCAGCTTGCTGACGTAGCAGTTTAATGATTGCTTGTTCTGCTGCCAAGTCATGCTCCACCATTTCTCGTTCGCCAAATACGCCATCTTCTTCTTGCTGGAAGCAACATAGTTCCGCTAATTTGCTGAAGCTAGCAGCAGGAATACCACCCAAACCGTTTTGTCTTTCACCTATTTCATGAACATGTTCCTGAACTTCTTCATAGCTTTCGGCAAAGAATTCATGCAACGAATAATATTCTGAACCTTCGACGACAAAATGATGTTTCTGATATTGCAGATATAAGCCTTGAAAGCTGGATAAAACCGCATTAAAGCCTTCGCATATAGGCTCGGTTACATTTTTATCTAACAATACTGGATTTTCTTCGACATGACCATAAGGACGTAACAAACCTGTTGTAGCGGACATACTCTTGCTCTCTCATTAAGACTAAGTTTATTGACGATATCAATTTAACACGAAATAGCTGACGGAGAATCAGTCAACAGTAAGTTTTTTGCAACTCCATCAGATATGGTAAACAGCGATTTCGATCCTGATTTTTGGCAATCTCGCTTATAATTATTGCAATTAGTTTGCATTAAGCTGTATATTAGATTTGAGAAAAAAAAGCCAATCTCGTCTCTGTATAAATACTTAGAGTTTTCAATTACATTTTTGAAAGCTGACATTGAGTGAAACCAAGATAGAAATAATTCTCTTTTAGTAAAACCATGAAATTGAGTCCAACTTCTCACCCAATCATGCATATAGTTACCATCAAGAATACAGAAAGATGGACTATATACCATCGTTTACAAGAGTTAGAAATTCCCTGTCAATGCTCTACAAATCAACCAGTACAGGTTGAACTAAATACTCCTAACGAGATCGCCCAGCTTTGCTCCGTTTTTAAACAATCCACCGCATCTCGTAGTGAATTAATCGATTGGCTAGATGACTGTTGGAGAATCAAGAGCAAACCTAGAAAAAGTAAGCGTTGAATTTTGTCCTTTCTAAAAAAATGGTTAGAGATCGTGTCAGAAACTATACTTCCGTGATGCCCTAACCATCAACTGTTTGTTGTACCTTAAAAATTTTGGTTCTTAGAAAAAAATAGGGTTGTTAGTAAGTAAAAATTAATCATGAATACACACGATCGCAACTGTAAAAATCGCCTCCCTCAATGGCAATCAGCAAAAATGAGAAGTTTAATTGAGGAGCGTTGGTCAGAAATATGGGAGATTGTCGTAGCAAGAGAACGTTCGGAACAAAATTTACATGAACATTCGAGAAATTCGAGATATAGATGAAGTCTTGCTAAAAATTAAGATGGGAAATAGTGGTCAAAAATAGTTTGATTGCTCATACGAAAATTTTTAATTAGCGTTATTGTTTTTCAGGTCTGACCAAATCACAGGAAAAATAGCAAGGTCAGTGTAATCTGGGAGGTCATTAGCTTGCTTACGACAAAGACTATCTAAATAATGATGGATCTGCTTGCCATTATTCCAAAAAGGTCGATAACGATTGTCACCATCTTGAACATTTAATACGATTACACGACGCATCATATTACTTCGATTCTGGTAACTACCGTGAACTAAAGATGAACAATGAAAGCTGATTTGGCCTTCCTTAAGCACGATGGGAATCTTGCTAAATTCTTTTCCTTGTCGAATAAAACTTTGCTCTATTTCACGATGATTATTTTGGTTAAATCCCCTCATATGGTTTGTTTGCCTCCACTTATGACTGCTATCAACTATCACTAACGGTTCATGTTCTTCATCAACATCATGAAGAGGAATCCAAACTGTCAACAACTTATGAGATGTGCAGTTTGAGTGGTAGGAGCAATCTGTGTGCCAACCAACTTTAGTACTATCTTGATGATTAGGTTCTTTGCTAACCAACTGATCTTGAAAATACCTTACTGTATCGGTATCCATCAATCGAGCTGCGATCGCACCAATTATCGGCTGTAGTGAAAGCTGATGAAAAGCCCTTTTCTGGAAGGAAATATATTCATTATTTCTGACTGCTAAGGGATCTCCTTTCTTCCAGTTAGAACATCCTGCAATTGGCAATTCAGCATCGAGATCGCCATTGTAAAATTCTTCGCTAGCGGTAAACATGCGATCTATTATGTCTTCTGGAATTACTTTCTTCGTCACAAACCAGCCATGTTCTTCAAAAAATATAGTTTAAAACTGAAACAATAACGTACTAAAAAGCGATCGCCTTGCCACTTCTTCATCCTCTATACCTGCGTTCAACAAATTCTGGAGGCTGATTGCTGCTCTAAAATTGTCTTGAGAGTAAAAAATAGCTGCATCAGTTTGCAGATATCTAGGTAAAGTAGAACTATTCTCCGAATCACTGGGGCGATTGGGCGTAGCCCACGCTGCGCGATCGCCATTTACAGAAAAACCACTCCCAAAACCCAAACCCTGCCCAACACCTTGAGTAACCTCATAGCTAGTCCAGAAAGCACCGCTATGACTTGCCACTCCTGCAACCGAACTTCCTACTGTAATTACTTCATCTTCGCTAACATTGGCATCGGTATAGGTATAAAATCCATAAACCCACCAACCAGGAATAATTTCGCCACTTATTTCTCCAGTCCATGAATTGCTAGTTTGCTCGTTAATCTGTAACTCAAAATCGGGTTCATTGGGGTCGGTGATAGTAATGTTATTCTGAGTTTCGTGATAGAAAGAAAGCGTCGCGAGCCAATTATCACCTAATTTGGTTTCAATCCCTAGTTCTAAACCTTGATATGTCTCGGAATCAAAAGGGTTGTCGTTAATATCTGTTCCTTCAATTGGTTCGGCAGAATAACTAACAGTAGTAAACAGAAAAGTATTATCAGTTAACTCATAATTAATACTAAGTTCAGGATAAAAATTATTATTCTCAATTGGTTCGACCGAAGGTAGTTCAGGTAAGTCTGTGGTGTCGCTAATTACTAGATCGAGAGTTCCTTCAAAATTAAGCGATAGGCGATCGCTCAATGTCATTTCATGTTCGATGAATAACCCTAGATAATTCTTCTTACTAATAAAATCTTCGGTAACATAAGGACTCGGCAGAATAGAAGTTGAAAAAGCTTGAGGTGTAGAAGTAGAATCAATCCCTTCTCCAGAAAGCAAAAAAGGATTTTTATTAATTTCTATGCCAATTGTAGTTGCTTGTTTGATTTCAGTGTCAAACTCTTGATTGGTTTCTAAAATTAGGTTATGAAACTGTTCTAGAGGAAACTCATCATAATCAAATTCTCGTTCGGTTTCTAGTCGCGATCTAGAGATATTTTTAGTGCGATCCCAACTAACATAAGCTGCACGAAAAGAATTAGTTATTATCCAATTTTGAGTAGATGGTTTAATGGCGATTTCCCTTCGGGAACGCTTCGCGATCGCTTTAAGATCAAAGGCGGGCAACATCGAAACTTTCCCAGAGATAGCCAATTAGGGGTAATAGTTGGCTGAGAAATAGATAAAGATTGTAGATTTGCTGGATTAGCTGCTGTTGATTGAGATGTAAGCATTAAATGAGTCAGGGTGACTGAAAAAATAGAAATAGTTTTTTGACAGATATTTGAAATTGACATTGGTAAAAACTTTAATGTTTAGTATTTAGGCGATCGCGAAGCGTAGGCGGAGCCTAATCGCCTTGAGTTTGAAGTTTTGGATGACGACGGCGTAAGCGATACATAGTAAAGCCAGTGATCAATAAAATAGTGGGTGACAAACCTGCCAAAAAGTAAATAATTCTCCCCCCAATTCCCCAAAACAAACCAAAATGAAAAATATCCATACCATTAGCGATCTTTTCTCCTAAAGATGCTTTGGTAATATCAACTGCACTTAAAACTTTGCCACTATAGCGATCAACTTGAGCAAAACTCCTACCGTATTTAGGATTACCATACCAATCTCCTGGTACTTTCTTGCGTACTTGATAGACATCGGTTGCTGTTTGAGGTAGATCGATTTGAGTAAAAATCCCGTCAGGAATCTCACGATTAATGGCATTCAAAGCTTCAGTGAGAGTAATGGTTGATTTACCAGCAATGGGAGTCGAAACAAACTCTGCTGGTGGGACAGGGGAAAAAGTTAGTCGATAGATGAGGGGATAGGTAAAGTCGGGAAAGTTATAAATAAATCCCGTAAATAACGCCATTGATAGGAAAACACCACTAAAAATCCCTGCTACTTGATGAATGCCAAAATTACGGCGTTTAAGATGTCCCTTCCACTTAATCTTGAATCCCGTTGCTAGTTTGCGCCATCCTGACCACAAGGCGATTCCTGTTACCATCAAAATAAGACCGAGTAATCCTGTCATGCCCATGACAATCTCTCCTGCCTTTCCTGCCAGCAAGGTGTAGTGGAGGTTTAGGATAGTTTCAAGAACCTGGCGTTCAGGGGCTTTACCCAAAACCTTCCCCGTATAAGGATTGAGAATCACATCTATCCAATCATCTTCATTATCTGGCTTTGATAAACTGATAGAAGCAGGAGAATCTTGTAACTTGAACCATAAAGTGGGAATAGTGGAATCATAAAATGGGACAGTTTAAACTCTAAAAGCCAGTAAATTCGTCAACTAAATTTTTGACAGGGAAAAATTGTTGAACCATAAAGTGAGACTTCTGCTAAAAATAGAAGCATAAAATGAGACTAAATAAGTTAAAATCAGCTTAAAAGAACAGCTATTCCGAGAGCGGAAATGCCATGCTAAACAGCTCACAATTTCGTGATTGGTGTCTCAAGCTTCAATTAAGAGAGTCAACAAGAGAACAAATCCAACAAATTCGCTCTTCACCGCCCTCTCGGAGAGTACAAAGTCGGAGAGGAAATGTTAGTGGTCGCTATCCCAGTCAAAAAATGGGGATGACTATTCAATTTGAAAGCCATCACCATGAACTCGCAGGGATCTATTCAATGGAATACGATAGCGGGGTACTGGAATATTATGACCAACCACCAAAGATTAAGTTGAACTACGAAAGTGCGTCGGGTCGTCAGGTAGGAGTAGAGCATACTCATGATTTTTTTGTGATACGTCAAGAGCGTGCTGGTTGGGAAGAATGGAAAACAACACAAGAATTGACACAACTGACAGTAAAGATGCCCAACCGCTACCAGCAAGTTGAACCAGGTCGATGGCAGTGTCCTCCAGGAGAAGACTATGCAAATGTTAGGGGGCTTTACTACCTGGTTCGCACAGAAACTGAAATTGATTGGTATCTTCAACGAAATCTATACTTCTTGGAAGATTACTCTCGAGCTTCTACAGAGTTAGACACGCCAATATCTAACCAAGAAAAAATTATGGGGTTAGTAGCAACGCAACCAGGAATAACACTATCAAAGCTACTGGAATTGCAATTTAACCCCGACGAAATTTACAGGCTAATCGCGACCAAGAAACTCTACATTGATTTGAGTGCTGCGGATTTAGCCAGTGAAGCGAAAAAAGTTCAACTCTTTCTTTCTGTTGAAACAGCCTATTCAATTCCCCAACCAATTGAATCAGAAAATTTTGGGGACACAAACAACCAGATATTGGTTAAACCAGATGTCGGAAGTCAAATAATTTGGGATGGAATTAATTGGCAAGTTCTCAACCTGGGTTCGACAGAGGTAACACTATTAAATCCACCACAAAATCTCATCAACTTAACAATTACAGTTTTTGAGGAATTGATAAGCTCAGGAAAAATAACTGTAATCAGCAATAAAACTCAGAACCAGAGTGAGATTTATTCAGAGATTATTGATGCTAGTGAGTCAGATTGTGCTGAAGCAAATCGACGTTATCGGATCGTTGCACCTTACCTTATCGGCTCTTCTCCTAGAAATCAAAACGTTCCTAGAAGTAGCTTTTATCGTTGGATTCAAAGTTGGAAAGAAGCCGAACAAACAAAAGGTTATGGCTATCTTGGTTTGCTGCCTCAAAACAGCAAAAAAGGTAATCGACAATCAAAATTACCTACCTTGACCCTGAAACTGATGGATGAATATATTGCCCAGGACTATGAAACTTATAAACAGAAAGGCAAAAGAGCAGTATATGGAGCTTTAGTCAATGCTTGCGAACAGCAAAATACCGCAGTTCCCAGCTATAAAACTTTTCTCAAATTTTGTAATAGTAGACCTGACTATGAACAAACAAAAAAACGTCAGGGTTCTCGTGCTGCATACAAATATGAACCTTTTTACTGGGAATTGGAATTTACCACACCGCGACATGGAGATCGTCCTTGGGCTATTTGCCATCTAGATCATACCCAGCTAGATATCGAATTAGTTTCCTCGAAAACTCAAGCAATATTAGGTCGTCCTTGGGTAACTTTCTTAAGCGATGCCTATTCTCGGCGGATTTTAGCTCTTTATCTAACTTTCGACCCTCCATCGTATCGTAGTTGCATGATGGTGATGCGAGACTGTGTTCGTCGTTATGGGCGTTTTCCTCAATGTCTAGTAGTGGACGGAGGAAAAGAATTTAGTAGCATTTATTTTGAAAGGCTACTGGCAATGTATGAATGTACCTCAAAAACCAGACCAGGGGGAAAACCACGTTTTGGTTCTGTGTGCGAGCGTCTTTTCGGAACTGCCAACACCATGTTTATTCACAATTTGGCAGGTAACACACAAATCACAAAAAACTCTCGTCAGGTTACGACCGCCGTTAATCCACGTCGGCATGCGGTTTGGACTTTGGGGAGTTTGTATCAATGTTTATGTAATTGGGTATACGAATTTTATGACCATCAAGAGCATCTCGCATTGGGTCAGAGTCCTTTTGATGCCTATCATCAAGGTATAGCTCAAACTGGTTTAAGACCGAGCCGATTAATTCTCTACGATGAAAACTTCCGCATTTTAACCTTGCCCACCACCTCTAAGGGAACGGCAAAAGTCATATCCAATCAGGGAGTCAAAATTAACTATCTTTACTATTGGCATAATAGTTTTCGCAATGGCAGCATTGAAAAGACACGAGTGAATGTCAGGTATGACCCAAGTGATGCGGGAGTTGCCTATGCCTATGTGCGAGGACAATGGGTTCGCTGCATCTCCCAGTATTACAGTATTTTTCATGGTCGTTCGGAACGAGAAATTCAATTAGCGACACAAGAGTTGCGACAACAGCATAAACAACATTCCCAAAAATTTATCATCACAGCTAAAGCTCTAGCAGATTTTCTAGAAGGAACTCAAGCTACTGAATCTATTCTCATGCAAAGGTTAAAGGATGGGGAAACTAAAGATATTTTATCGACCATTTCTAGTCATGAAGAGATCAAATCAGAGTCTCCTCAAAAGACTATACCGGTGGTCAGTGAAACCGAGTTTCCACAGCCGCAAAAGCCAGTAGAAATCAAACCTTATGAGGAATTTTGGTAATGCCCATTTATAGACGCACTGACCGTCACCGTCCTCCCCTATCTAAACAACAGAAGTTAGATTTATTTCGTGATTGTACAGTAGTACATCCACATCTCAAAAAAGCTTACGAAGAGTTCCGAGATGCAATAAGTAATCCAGGTGGAGCTTCAATAATTTTTTTGTTTGGTCCAACAGGGGTGGGAAAGACCACTCTATTACAGCAGATTAGCAAAGTCATGCTAGAGGAACATTGTCCGCGAATGGACAAAGATTCTGATTATCTGCCAGTAGCGACAGCAGAAGCTCGCGCTCCCGAATCAGGCAGTTTTGATTGGAAAAGTTATTATCAAAGTGTTTTGACTTCCCTAACCGATTTACCAGTTCCATCGAAGTTGATTTCCAAAAGAAGTCAACTAAAAAAAAGCAGACGATATCAAAAGAGTATCGGTTCAAATAGAAGTCATTTATCTACCTTAAGAGAACAGGTAATTGTCAATATACAACATCGACGCATGATTGTTTTTTTGACTGATGAAGCTCAAAGATTTTCCAAGATGGCTAGCAGTAGCAGGCAACAAGCTCAAATGGATGCAATGCAGTCAATGGCTAGTATGACAAATACTTTACATGGGTTATTTGGTACTTACGAATTACTAGAATTTCGTAATCTGAGTGGTCAACTTTCTCGTCGTAGCATAGACATTCATTTTTCTCGTTATCAAGCCGACTGTGACTCAGATTTAGTGGAGTTTCAACGGGTACTCAAAAGCTTTGGAGAGAAAATGGCTTTGGATAGACTACCAGAACTAGAAACTCATTGGGAATATTTTTACGAACGAAGCATTGGCTGTGTCGGCATTCTAAAAGATTGGCTCACTCAAGCTTATCGCAAAGCCCTGGATGAAAATGCTTCTACTTTAACTGAGCAGCATTGGCAACCCTATGCACCATCTGTATCTAAATGCATCCAAATGGCAGCAGAAGCCATCGAAGGGGAACAAGCACTTCAGTTTGAATCGGGAGAATTAACTCTACTACGTCAAAAACTGGGTTTATCAGGAGTATCTTCTTTGGTTTTACCAACCAATAATTCTTCTGTTGGCTTAACAAATGCTCAGAAAAGAAAATACAAGCCTGGAGTACGTCAACCTCATCGTGATGTGATTGGAGAGACGTAATTGTTTCCTCAAAATAGAAACAGTCCCATTTTATGCTTCTATTATTCCCATTTTATGGTTCAAGTTACAAATCTAAAGGTCGATTGGGAAAAGTGTAGGGAGAAATTCCGTTAACTATTGAGTATCCTTGGGCTATAGAGTCATTTTTTGCGCGATCGCTTAAAACTTCTAAAGATAATCGTTCGCCTTGGGGAGTAACCTGTTCAATACCTTGTTGAATAAAAAACTCCTCTGTATCCAACATCACAATCATCATGCTGGCAGTTAAACCAGTGATCGCAATTAGAATTCCGAGAAACAATCCTAAATAGCGATGCCCTTGAAAAATTAATTCTCTCGTCTTTTTGGATTTCTTCATTGTTAAAACTTCACTGATACACTACCCAGAACGGTAAAGGGCGCACCAGGGTAAATTAAAATATCGTTCTGCGACGATTCAAAATACTCTTTACCAAACAGATTCTTAAAATTAAGTCCTAATTTCCACTGATCGCGGTTATAAAACAGACTGGCATCAGCGCGTACATAGGAAGGAATCACAAAATCATTGGGAATTTCTGCTTCTACATCTCCCACATAAAACAATCCCGCACCAGCACCAAAACCTTTATATTCCCCTTTCTGAATTTCATAACTCGTCCACAAACTAGCACCGCTACCAGGGGCATTTATTAAAGTGTCATCTTCTGGGTTAAATTCATCTCCGACAGAGATAAAAGCATCGTTAAAGAACAGAGAGGCAATAATATTCAAACCGCTTACAGGTTCTCCTGCTACGTCAAATTCAATTCCGCGACTTTTGACTTCCCCAACTGGAATTGAAAAATTATCGTCTTCAGGATCGGTTCTAGGAACGTTAGTTTTGGTAATTTCATAAGCAGCTAAAGTAGTGGAGAAATCGCTAAATTCCCCTTTAACCCCTACTTCATATTGAGTACCCCGTTCTGGTTCGATTAGTTCGCCTTCGCTGGTTGTCGAGTTGTTTGGTACAAAAGAGCGGCTAAAGCTAGTATAGAGAGAAACTGGTTCGATGGGTTGATAGACTATGCCGACACGGGGAGAAAAGGCTTCGTTGTCGAATTCATCAGACCCTTCAGAAATTTCGCCTTGAAAGTCTTCAAAAAATTTACTTTCACTATTAGCAAAATCATATCTACCACCTACTAAAAGTTTTAGATTAGATAACAAAGTAACTTGATCTTGAAGATAAAAACCCAAAGTATTAGATGTATCTTCACTGTTGAAAAAAGTATTACGACTATCTGGAATCGGCGTGCCATACTGTGGATTGAACAGATTTATAGGCAGCGACACATCCGCTTCTGGGTCTTCAAACTCTGGAGCGTTATCAGTAACAGCACTGTCGTGCGCTAGCTCAAATCCTGCTACTAGCTGATGTTCTACTGAACCAGTCTTAAATTCACTAATCAGATCGGTTTGCCAAGCAAGATTATCCCTAGAAAAGTCAGTTTCCCTAAAAATTCTACTGACTTGACCGCTCTCTAAATCAAAATCATTTGGTAAAAAAGCAGCATAGTCATCATTGGAAATACTGGCAGCAAATCCACTGCGAAGCTTTATATTCTTGTTGAAACGATGGTCGAAAGTTAGGTAAAAACTGTGGGTATTAGCATCGATAAAATCGTCTGGTTCTCCTAAAAATAGCTCTATCGGAAGATCAAACACAACTGGATCTAAAGGTATTCCACGATCAAAAGTTTGACTAGCATCCAAATACTCATATTCAAAAATCAGACTCGTATCTTCACTAGACTTGTCGGGAAATAAGAGAAAATAAAGAAAAAGAATCAGACGTAAGAGAAATCAAATGCTAAAGATTGAAGGAGTAGTCAAACAAGATAGATTGTTAAGAGCTTTAACAGGATTAAATAAAAAAGCCTTTGAATCATTAGTGCCAACATTTGAACAGCAATATCAGCAATCGTTACCATCAGAGTCAAGAAAACGAGCAGTAGGAGGAGGAAGAAAAGCCCAACTTCAAACAATTACCGCCAAGTTATTCTTTATCCTCTTTTACTTTAAATGCTATCCTACGTTTGACTTGGCAGGATTCATTTTTGGCATTCATCGCTCTCAAACACATTATTGGGTACACAAATTGCAACCTGTTTTAGAGAAAGCTTTAGGTGTAGCGACCCGAAATCATAATCACTCCGACCCGCAATAATGTCGTTTTTGAGACCACAATAAATGACACTATAAATGGCTCAAACCCAGATTAAATGACAATCGACCCAGATTATTCTGACAGTAGCCCGAAATAACACCCTTCGACCCACATTAAGTATCAACAGGCTTTCTTACAGAGGAATACCAATTTTGAGAATTTGATCTCTCATGTCTTGTATTTTTTCTGGAGGAAGTTGATTGTAAAGAAACGAACGTACTTCGGCAGGTTTGACATTAAGTAACCTGGCAATGGATCTAACGTTGTACCCATGTCGAATTAAATTAGGTTCAAGGTCATCTAACCCAATAGCCAAGACCGTTTCCATAAAGTCAGTAGTAATCGGTTTAAGCCCCACCTGATAAGCTTCATTCATTGCCAGAGTCAAATATTGCTCGATCTGTAATGGTGTAGATAATCGTTGACTCAAATAGTCAATAGTTTCTGCTTCTAAAATGTCGGTAGGTTGAACTTTTTCAAAAGTAGCTTGGGTCAAAAGCCAATTAATGTACTCAGATTGATGACCCCTAATACCTTGCAAGGCAAAAGCCTGAGTACGTCCTCCAATTTCTTCTAGGGTAGGTCTTCTCAAATCATTCTTGAGCTTGGGATGTCCTGCCAAGATAACACTTAACCTTTCTCCATTACTGCGTACCAGTTCAATTAACTTTTTCAGGCTAACCAAAGTGGTACTATGCAGTCCGTGAGCATCATCCACAAACAAAGCTACGGGAAAACGGGCTTTTTTGATCAATTCTAGGAGTAACCGTTCTCTTTTTTCCGAGTTAGAAGGAACTTTTTCCACCTTATCTGGGGATAAATCATAGAATAAAGCCGTAATTAAAGTTACCAGACGAACTTTATCCGATTCCACTGCTAAAGAACGAGAAACCACTACTTCTTTACTCTTGATCAAGTCGGTCATCAGTTTTTGTAAGAAGGTGGTTTTTCCCGAACCCACAACACCACTCAAGGCAATCAATCTTCCTTGAGAAATTGCCGCTTTTAGTTCCTT
>NZ_PVWF01000006.1 GCF_003003995.1 Pleurocapsa sp. CCALA 161
TTTCCTTGTTGTCCGACGGGTTGACCAGGGGAATCAGGAATGTTTACAGGATTGCCAGGATTGCCAGCAGGAGGATTCATCGGTTCAGGTTCAGGTTCAGGGGTGACAACATCGACTGAAACTGCATCGAATTCTAGTTTTAAAGCTTCCTGTCCGCTATCATCTACGATCAGAATGGGCTTGATGGATTGTCCTGAGGTTAAATTGACCTGATCGTTTTGTCCATTGATACTGTAGTTTCCATTGCCGTTATCAATTAGGTCGACACCGTATGCTGTTTGAATGCTGTAGGGTAAGTTGAAGTCTAGCTGCCAGTCGTTAGCGTCTGATTTTGCGGAGAGATCTAATTCTAGTTTATAGCCACCATTCCAATCTTCAGTAATTAGAGAATCAGTGTTAAAAATTTTGTTTGAATTAGCCATAATAAGTAACTTGTTAAATGTAATTGTTCTTGCAATCAGCCAAGGACTGCGTTTATGTTTGCGTTTTCTGTAACTTGATTACATTTATAAAAGCTTTACAATAGCTTTACAGTGACTTCATACTCTCTCAAAATCAGATTGTGATCACCAAGATTTGTGATCTCAAATCCATACAGGTCTTGCCTAATTAAGTGAATGAATGATGGTTGGCTGCCGTAAGCTGCTAGACGATGGGTTTAACAATGCTTCTACGAGCGATCGCTCTAGTTTCCAAGTGATGATACTGTTCTGCTTGAGTCATTTTGAACTGAAGTAATTCTGTCGGAACTAAATGAAACTGCTGTTGAGGCTTAATCGGCACTACCTCTAAAGCTTTAATAATTTCTTGAGCGATCGCCTGAGCTAGTAAAGGAGGAACAGAATTACCGATCTGACGAAAGCCATGCCATTTGGTAGCGTGAAACATAAACCAGTCAGGATAAGAATGAAGTCGTGCTGCCTCTCTAACAGTGATACAGCGAGGGGTAACGGGATGAATTGGGCGAGGAGAAGTAAAAGCACCACGATTACTGGCTGTTCCCGCTCTCAGGGTGGTACATATACCAGCAAGATCTAAACGATGAAAGTGACTAATGCGATCGCTTTTTCCAGGAACTGTCTGGGCAAATCTCATAATAGTTTGGGCTGTATGGTTAGTGCGGCGACTACAGGTTAGAAGTTCTGCTGGGTATTCGCGCTTATAAGCATAATTATCTGTAACCAGAGCAGGAGTACGCAGTTTACTGGCATACTCGCTCGGTTGTCCATAGTTCGCAACAACCCAGTCACGTAACTTTAATTCGGGATAATGATTAACCTCTGGCAAATCGCCAATCGCTTCGGCTACTGTGGGTACATTGGGTAGGTAGAGATCTCTTTTTAGCTGAGTTTGGGGAGGAGATTTTTGAGCAGAACTTTGAGCAAAACTAGTTTTCGCTTCAGGATACTCTGGTAAAGTGAAACTCCGGCGACAGCCTATGAGAAATAACCGTTGGCGATTTTGGGGGACTCCATAGTTAGCTGCATTTAGAACTTGAGGATTTTTCACCTGATAGCCATGCTGCTCAAACTCTTTCATGACTGTTTCCAACACTTGTCTTTGCCTGCCGATGGTCATACCTCGCACATTTTCCAGCACAAAATATTTAGGTTGCAAATCTAAAACAAGACGCAGAAAATCAAATACCAAAGAATTACGAGCGTCGCTTAAATCTCTTTTTCCCATCAGAGAGAAACCTTGACAGGGAGGGCCACCAAAGACTACATCCAGATCGCGATCGCCGATTGCCGATTGTTCCCTAATTTCTTGAGCGCTTGTTTGGCTGACGCTGCGACAAATGGTTTTCCAGAAAGGAAAATTATACTCATGAACGCTGGCGTGAATCGGATCTAGCTCTACCGCTGCTAGAACATCAAATCCTGCTTGCTCAAAACCAAGGGTCATTCCTCCCGCGCCAGCAAAAAGATCGACGGCGATGGGTCTCTGGTGCTGAAGGTTGTTGTTTTTACAGTAGTTCGCAGTAGGGGCAAACGGCTGTTCACCTCTACTATTTTGGTAACTAGTCGCCATCACTAACCTCAACTGGAATTCTACCAAATGTTTTGATAATCGGTTTTTGGGTAAAAGAGCAAAAATGAACTACTGCATTTACATTCAAGGTAAAATTCTAATCTGATTGGTTAACAATTGCCTAACGTTTAGGTTAATTAAAAAATTGAGTAGCAAGTATTTAGTTATTCTAATTTCATCACCAAATTTTTACGCAGAAATTAAACATTACTTTTGCCAAGTGGATTTACTGTCAGCTACGCTGGAAAATTTTCACGAGAATTGTCTAAACTCCTTATGCTAGTTCTTAATCTGTGAGATGATTAAGAGTTATTAATAGATTTTTAATTTAAATAAGGAGTTAAAGAACGTGGCAGAAATTCAATTTGCAAAAGGTATAGCAGAAGACACGATTCCTGATGTCAAAGTTACTCGTTCTAAGACAGGTAACAGCGGGACAGCAACTTTTTACTTTGAAGATCCACAAATCTTGAGTAAAGAAAGCAGTGATGAGATTACAGGAATGTATCTGATTGACGATGAGGGTGAAATTGTCAGTCGAGAAGTGAAGGGCAAGTTTATTAATGGCGAAGCCAGAGCGATTGAAGCGGTGTTAGTGATGAAATCAAGTGAAGAATTCGACCGTTTTGTCCGCTTTATGAATAAATATGCTGACGAACACGGCTTAGGTAAATCCTAGTTGAGGCACAAAATGTGGCTCAAAAAGTTAGGATAACCAGTAAACTTAGGGAAATCTTGGGATTTTTAACTGGACTTTGCCATAAGATTTCCCAATAATCTGATTTTTGTCTCATGATACTAAATCCGCATCCAGATAACTACGATTTTGCGGTTAACTGTGCTGTCATTACTGTTAGTGACACTCGTACTCTAGAAAGCGATCTCAGTGGTCAAATAATTCAGCAGCTATTGCAAAATGCAGGGCATCAAATATCAATCTACACTATTGTTAAAGATGAACCTGTGGCAATTCAGGAATTGCTAGAGTATCTAGAGCATCAGTTTGAATTAGAAGCAATTATTTTTACTGGTGGTACGGGAATTGCGCCGAGAGATACCACTTATGATGTAGTTAGTAACTGGTTAACTAAAACTATTCCTGGTTTCGGTGAAATATTTCGCTACTTGAGCTATCAAGAAATTGGCTCTAGAGCCATCGCCTCCCGCGCCGTAGCAGGGGTTAAAAATCAAACTGTAGTCTTCTCTCTACCTGGCTCTGCCAACGCCGTAGAATTGGCAGTAAGCAAACTAATTTTGCCAGAGTTAAATCACTTAATTAAGCAGGTTCAAGACAGAAAATAATTGATTGAGCGAATTTTAGTATGAAATCTAGTTAACCTTAGACATTACCAAAGATTGTGTTTAATATGTGTGAGAAATTCGATTTTGAACAAATATCAGTTTCTCGACTATGATTACTCTAAATTTGGTGAATTATGGTTTATCAACTATTTAATATTTGCAAAAACTCTGGCGCGATTGGGCGCAGCCCACGCTTTGCGATCGCCATTTTTATTCTCTTAACCACAAATGCTTTAGCAAGCTCACCGACAGAATATGTGTTTACTGCACCACCAGAAGTAGATCGCCAAATAGTCAAAAAAAATTATGCTCGCGATACTGAATATCCTCTACATGAATGCGAAGCTGAAACAGTAGAATCAGATGACGTAATAGATTCTCATAATTGTGACTGTACAGATTGTGAAAAAAAACCAGCAGAATCTCAACGCGATCGCCATCCGCCCAGAAGCTAAAATTAAGCAACCATACAACCATAAATGACAACGCAATTAATTAACTGGATGCAAATATCTGGTAATTTATTCAATCAAAGTACATCTCGGATTATTTGGAACTTATTTTTAGCTTTTATTCCTCTAGTACTAAGCTTTTATTTATTTCGTCTTCCAGCTGTTCGAAATCTATGGTGGTGGGCATTACTACTGATTTTTATGGCTTTTTTGCCCAACGCACCTTATATCTTGACTGATTCGATTCACATTATTGAACTAAGCCAGTTAGGCTATCCCCACTGGGCAATTATTTTTATTTTAATTCCTCAATATATTCTGTTTATTTGCTTAGGATTTGAAGCTTATGTCATCTCTCTAGTCAACTTAGAGCAATACTTAACAAATTTCATTGCCCCAAAGTACCTAACTATCGTCAATGCGATCGCCCATGGTTTATGTATAGTTGGAGTCTATCTAGGTAGATTGGAAAGATTTAATAGCTGGGATTTTGTGACTAAACCAGGAACAGTATTGGCAACCACGCTTCAAGATCTATTTGATGGTTGGAAACTGCTGAGTATGGCGATCGCTTTTATAGCTATTTGGCTGCTGTCCGAGTTGATTAAGCTGGTTAATCAAAAAGGTGGATTGAGTTAAATAATCAGCAATAAGCGTGAGATATTTCCAGCAAACTAATTTGATTAGAGAAAGCTTAAGAAATTTAGGACTATTTTTCGTTGAAATTTAGCGCAAAGCTTAATTTTTCGTTAAAACTTGAGAGGCAATCCCCCCCCCCAGGATGTTTTTACCCGTAAAACTACTTAAGATTGTGATGGCAGTAATTAAAAATAGAAAATACTGTCAAAATTCTGAGAGAAAAAGCAACAATTATTGTGATATCGAATATGTCTTTTAGTAGCTCCTTATTCTGGAACTGGCAGCCATCCTTGGCACTGCACATTCCAGATGGGTTTTTGAGCCTACCCATTAGTTTAATTACTTGGGTTATTGCGATCGCCCTAATTATAGTGTCTTTAAAACAAGTAGAAGCTAAATATCAAGAGCGGACAGTACCAATTATGGGAGTTTGTGCAGCTTTTATCTTTGCAGCTCAGATGATCAATTTTCCTATACCTGGAGGGACTTCTGGTCACCTACTTGGAGGGACATTAGCGGGAATTTTACTCGGTCCTTGGGCGGCTGCTTTAGTGGTAAGTGTCGTGTTTATCGTTCAAGCAGTGATCTTTCAAGACGGGGGGATTACTGTTTTGGGTGCAAATATTGTTAATATGGGACTGATCGGTACTTTTGGCGGATACTACATTTATCGGGCAATTCGCTCAACAATCGGGCGTGATAGTTGGCGAGGGATGGCGATCGCTACTGCCGTGAGTGCTTGGGCAAGCGTCTTTATCGCTTCAATTTTAACTGCTCTACAATTAGCCTTATCAGGAACTGTACCTTTGAATGTAGCCATATCAGCTATGGCATTTTGGCACTTATTAATTGGTATCGGGGAAGCGTTGATCACCCTAGCGGTAGTCAGTTTTATTTGGCGTACTCGACCAGATCTCCTTTATGGTTCTGCCAACAACCGTAAAGTGTCAGATTCTCGTCCTTTAATACAACGTTAATTAGTAATTAGTTAGATTTTAGATTTTATGAGTAACAAACTTCCAAGTCGTAATCTCGCTTTTATCATCTCTGGCTTAGGTGTTGCCTTGTTAATTGCCGTTTTCGTTTCTCCTTTTGCCAGTTCAGATCCAGATGGACTTGATCGCGTTTCCCAAGATTTAAAGTTTGAACATAAGGCCTCCGAAGATGCCCCAGCCCAAAAATTACCTTTTGCTAACATCTTTGATGAATATGCCCTCAAGGGAGTACCTGAAGCTGTAGCAACACCGATGGCAGGCTTAGTTGGTACTTTGGCGACTTTTGGTTTGGCATACGGAATTGGCAAGCTGGCGATTAAAAAATCCTCTTCATCTATCGATCACAACATTTCTTCTCATCAAGAAGAGTGACGAACAAGCAAATTAAATTAATTAAGAAGTAAGTGAATGCTATTGCTACATTTAGGAGCGTTTCATTTAGACATTGATAGCAAACAGGCTACTTTTTGGCATTCTCTTGCTCCCCGTACTCGTCTATTGTGTGCCTTACTGATGGTATTTGCGATCGCTCTTACCCCAAACGGGCGCTGGTGGACTTGGGCAATTTATGGTTTAGGAGTATTAGGAGTAGTTTTTTTTAGTCGCGTTACCAAAAAAGTACTGTTAAAAAGGATTGCCGTTGAGTTTGCCTTTATTGGTACTGTACTACTAGGAACTTTATTTCGAGACGGTGGTGAAGTTCTCTGGTCTTGGGGAATCTTACGAATTACTACCGAAGGTTTGACTGTTTTGGGGAGTGTCACCATTAAAGCTTTATTATCCTTGCTCACGCTCAATATACTCACCCTTACTACTTCAGTTCCCGCCTTGCTTAATGCTTTAACCGCTTTACGAGTTCCTCCCTTGTTAGTTGCTACCTTAGCCTCAATGTACCGCTATATAGGCGTTTTAATTAAAGAGTTTCAGGCAATGCGTAAAGCTGCTGCTTCCCGCAACCTCGCTAGAAACAATGTCTGGCAACGCTTTGTGATTGGCAATATGATGGGTACTTTATTTATTCGCACTTTTGAGCGAGGAGAACGAGTGTATCAAGCAATGTTAGCCCGTGGTTATCAGGGAGTGCCTGTAGTTGAAAAAGTTCCTTCTGGCGGACGACGGGATGTCTTTGTACTAACTTTTACTATAATTTTAGCGCTATTAGGACAGTCTATTTATTTACCCTATTGACAATAGCTAGTATAAACAATAGTTCTAGGTACATTACTATTGTTTTGTTTCCTGCTCAATACCCAATCTGCTCAATTTAATTTCGTAATTGCGATCAAAACTATGCTCTCTAGGCGCTCGTTCATCCTTTGTGGCTTTTTTGCTGGTTAAAACTTCATCGATAATCTTAGATAATCTTCAAATCTTAATGCATCACAATCCAATCATTATTGAAAATCTCACCTATGCCTACCCCGACGGAACTCAAGCTTTAAGCAAGATCAACTTGGCGATTGAAGCAGGGGAAAGAGTAGCTTTGATCGGTGCTAATGGTTCGGGTAAGTCAACTCTACAGTTACATCTCAATGGCATTATTTTGCCCCAATCAGGGAGGATTAAAATAGGAAAATGGTGGGTAGATGCTGATAATTTGCGCGATATTCGCAATTTTGTCGGTTTAGTCTTTCAAAATCCTGATAATCAGCTATTTATGCCGACAGTTTGGGATGATGTCGCTTTTGGACCAAAAAATTGCGGTTGTCAAGATGAAGAATTAGTTCAGCGAGTCCAACAAGCCATGATGATGGTTGATATCGATCCAGAACGTTACGGGGCAAGAAACACTGAAAATTTATCAGGAGGGGAGAAAAAACGAATTGCGATCGCTGGAGTTTTGGCAATGAAACCCCAGGTGTTAGTTTTAGATGAACCTTCCGCCCAGTTAGATCCTCGTTCTCGTCGTCAATTAATTGAGTTGCTCAAAAGCCTATCTCTTACTCAACTAGTGGCAACTCACGATTTAGATATGGCTTTGGAACTTTGCGATCGCACTGTCGTTTTAAGTCAAGGTCAAATTGTTTATGATGGAGCAACTGAGAAGATCATGAGCAATCCCGATTTTTTATTACAGCATTCGTTAGAATCTCCTTTATCTTACAGTCGCCCTTATTGTTTAGTGAAAGACTTTCTGATTAATTAGAGCTATTATGAGCGGAAACTGAAATAAGTATCGAACGCCAATTTTGCTTAGTACAATTAAACAGTCAGGGTAACTACAAGCTTTTACAAAGATTCTAAATCAACTAGCTAGCGAAGGTTTCCCCTGATCTTGAACTCAAATTATAGCCGAAATGATCGTCAGTAATGGAGATCTTTTGATTGTTTTTCTCTTCAAACAAAACAATCAAGTATTTTTCTGCTAAATTTCTTGACTATTGCAATTTTTTATCAATTGTGTTTTGCTCAACTCATAAACTGCGATATATCAGATAAAACGCTCAATTAAAGTCATTGCTTCCTTATTAATCGCTTAATTAAACTTTAATCTAGATTCTATAAAATCACCTTAACTTGTTAACTAGATTGGCTTGTGAATGAACTGTTTTAAGTTTTGCTTAAAGTTCTTGGCTGCTTACTGAAGTATCAACAGATTAAATCATTAATATGTTATCTACACAACAATTGGAAAACCGTAGTAGTTTTTCCAAAGAATTAGAATTAAAGCAACTTATCAAAAGCGATCGAGTTTCAATTATTTATATTCATGGTACTGCTAGAAGTGGTTCAACAATAGCTGAGATTGTTTTGAGTCAATTAGCTGATTTGACTATTCATCAACCTTTTCGTGGAGTCTTACAAAAAGCTGGAGGTCGTTTTCGAGCTACAAAGTTAGATTTTGATGTCGATATTTACGATTCAGCTTGTGGTTTGATTGTTCAACAAATTAATCAATACTTGCAAGCTAAACAAAAAATTATCGTAGTTATTAAAGAATTAGCTGGGTTTTTTAAGCCTTGTATCTGGCAAAGATGGTTAGAGATTCCCGATAAGTTTTTATTTACTATTCGAGAACCGCATATTCAATACATGTCTTGGTTATCAGCTATGACTGATAAAGTTTTTCAAGGGGAGGGGAAGTTCCAAGAAAACCGAGATTTTGTGATTAGCAAGGCACAAATTACTGAAACTTCTATTTTATCGGCTGAATGGGAAGGAACAACTATCAGCTGTAATCAAGTTGCTTGGAATTCATTGGTGAATGATTTTTATCAAATTAAAAAAGAAATATCTAGTATTCGAAATACTACAAAAAAAATAGCTATTTTAGACTTAGTATTATTTAGATATAAACCAAAAATTGTTTTCGAAAATATTCTTGCTAAATTATGTCTAGAGTCAAAAATAAATTTAACTTATTTATCAAAAATAGATTCGAATGTTTGGGATATTAGAGATAAGAATCGTCCGATGGTACGCAAAGCAAATAATAGTAACACCATACATCCTTTGACTACAGAAGAAGTAGTTAACTTAAATGTTTTCCCAATTAAATCTCAGCAACATATTAAAGAACTAATTCCTTTATATTTGGATTTATTATTTGCTCCAGAGCAAGCTTATTTACCAAGTTTGGCAGAATTAGAAACAACAGAATTGATCGCAGCAAATCCTTTTCTTGCTTGTGCGGTCGCTTTATTTCATTTAAAAAATCAAGCGCAAGTTAATAATTGGTTTCAAACCATTGCTAAAAGTAAGCCAATCAAGATTGACAATTTTCAAAGTTCTTTAGAGATCGCCAACAATTATTGGGCATAAGCTCCAAAAAATTAATTCATGAATAATATTTTAATTATTGGTGTCGGATCTATTGGCGCTTTAATGGGAGCGGCTTTAGTTAAAGCTGGTTTGAAAATTACCTTTGCTGCCAAGCCAAATAGTAATTACACTCAAACACTCAAAAGACAAGGTTTGCACCT
Source organism: Pleurocapsa sp. CCALA 161 (assembly GCF_003003995.1). GTDB lineage: Bacteria > Cyanobacteriota > Cyanobacteriia > Cyanobacteriales > Xenococcaceae > Waterburya. Next base: position 9,343 of record NZ_PVWF01000006.1, read on the forward strand.
ATATTATGCTAATGGAGAAAGTTTATGGATTTCTTCTCTGCATCCTCAAGTTAGATTTGTCGATACGGCAACGGATCTAAAGCAAAAATTCGACATAATTATTATTGCTCTTAAAAGCAATTATTTAACCGAAGTCATCTCTTATATCCATGCACACTCTACTCCAGAGACAATATTAATTCATGCTCAAAATGGGATACCCTATTGGTGGTTTAATTGCGATCGCTATGTAACTTCTCTGAGCAAAAATATATTTCAAGACATAGATTCTAACCGTTACTTAAATAGTGTCGATCCCGATGGTAGGTTGTATCATAATTTGAATAAATTTAAGTCCATTGGCTGTGTAATTAAAGCACCCTGTCAAAGAACTCTAGAAGGAAAAATAATAGTCAGAAAAATACCTCAATTAATCTTAGGTTCAACCAAAAAAGATAGTAATTATCAACAGCAGGAAATAATCAAATATCTGTGTAATTTATTTTCCCAATCGGGAATTAAAGCTAGCTGCACTAATGAAATTCGCATTGCGGTATGCAATAAATTGGCTATTAATCTAACTACCAATGTTTTTTCGGCGTTGACAGGTAAGGTTATTGCTGAGTTGACTGCTAATTCTTCGATCAATAGTGTAATTAAGACGGTGATTGCTGAGATGCGTCATATTTTTAGTTGTTATGGCATCCCTTTAGCAGATTTACCAACAGAAGCAAAAATTTATGCTTATATTCAAGCTCCAGGTAGCCAGAGTCATCTTCCTTCTCTGGCTCAAGATTTTGCTCAGCATAAACTAGGAGAAGTCAGTTTAATTACTGCCCCAGTCGAAATGGCAGAAATTGCCAACTTGCAAACACCGACTCTTAAGAGTTTGAGTAGGCTATTACAGTTAGCTCAAACCTATAGTTTGAACTCTCAAGGAAAATCCCACATTCTTACTTTAGATAGCAATTCTGGTCGCTGTAGCTTAACTGAAGAAGCTCGTGAAAGTATGATTGTCAAGAATTAGATGCCTAATTTATTGAATCAGCTACTTCAAGTTAATCCATTAGCTGCTTAGTCAAAGATGTCGTGGCCAACAGATTTAAGCATCTAAGTAAATAGAAAGTTGAGAAATTGTAAGTAGTGACAAAAATTGTAACAAGTCTAAAAAACAAAAAAAAGATAAGTAGTCATCAATTGTCTGTTGTCAATTATTCATTTCAACTTAAAAAACATTCTCCAGTTAAATATTTAATCTTTATTTTACCTAGTTTGATATGGTTGACTTGTAGACAAATAGGATTAACGAAGATTGCACACAGAATTAATAGATCTTGGTTTTTGCCGTTGCTGGTGGGCAGTATCATTTGGTATTTGCCATCTCCTACAGGAGTAAATCAACAAGCGTGGCATTTGTTGGCTATTTTTTTGGCTACTGTCATTAGCTTTATCACTAAACCGATGCCTATCGGGGCTGTATCAATGATTGCTTTAACCCTCTGCGTTCTTAGCAATACTCTAACTCTTGAGCAAGGATTAAGTGGCTTTAGTGATAAAACTGTTTGGTTGACTGTTAGTTCTTATCTTGTTGCCAGAGCAATTATTAAAACTGGTTTAGGCACACGCATTGCCTATATATTTATCACTCTATTTGGCAGAAATACTCTGTTAGTGAGTTATGGTCTATTAATGACGGATGTAATCCTATCTACTGCAATGCCTAGTGGGAATTCGCGAGGTGGTGGGGTGATTTTTCCCATTGTCAAATCTTTATCGACATCTTATGGTAGCGATCCTCGGGATGGTACTGAACGTAAAATCGGTGCTTTCTTAATGACAACTTCTTTTCAAGGAACTCAAATTACAACTTCGTTATTTTTAACGGCGATGGTAGCCAACCCTTTAATGGCGGAGCTGGCTGAAAAAATTGCAGGTGTAGAATTAGATTGGCTAACTTGGGCTTTGGCCACTTCAGTACCTGGATTCCTTAGCTTGTTAGTTATGCCTTTGATAGTTTTTTGGTTCTATCCTCCAGAGCTTAAATCTACTCCAGAAGCTCCGAAACTAGCTCAAGCAAAGCTACGTGCCATGGGCAAACTCAATCAGCAAGAATGGTCAATGGTGGGAATATTTTTAGTGGTGCTGTTGCTTTGGGGATGTGGTAAACAACTTTGGGGCATAGAAAGTGTCACTACGGGTTTGCTGGGAATTGTTTTGCTGTTAATTGCTGGAGTATTAACTTGGCAAGATATTATCCAGGAACAGAAAACCTGGGATATATTTATTTGGTTTTCTATTTTGTTGATGATGGCGACTTTTTTAAGCGAGTTTGGTTTGTTTGATTGGGCAACCAATGAAGTTGGCAGTGCCATTAAACACCTATGGTGGCAAGCAGCTTTTGCCTGCTTAATCATAGTTTATTTTTACAGCGGTTACTTTTTTGCCAGTAAAGCAGCCCTTGCCAATACGACTTATCCTGCCTTCTTATCTGTGGCGATTTCTTTAGGGGTGTCACCAACTTATTCTGCCTTGGTTTTGGCTTTTCTCGTTAGCTTATCGGGATGTTTAACTCATTATGGAACTGCGGTTGCGCCAATCTATTTTGGTGCGGGATATATTGACGCTGGTACTTGGTGCAGACTGGGATTTATTCTCAGCCTGGCTTATTTATTTATTTGGACAGTGATTGGGGGATGGTGGTGGCAGTTGACGGGTTTGATTTAGTTGAAACAAGATCATTTTTGCCCAAAGGGACAAAATCATAACCTGTTCCAGACTCGTTTCCTGGCTGAATTTTAATCATAGTTCCTTTCAAATTGCGATCGCCTGAAGGTAAAAAGCTAATACTTGTAGTTGCTCCTGGGGCAGTAAATTCGGGATTAGCTAATACTTGCTGTAATTGCTCTCTTTCTTGACTAGAAGCCATTCCTGTCGAGATCGTTTTGGTAGCATCATAAGCCATCGCTGTGCGCCAATTAACTGCACCACCCCATAGTTTTTGGGCATCTTCGGTAAAGCTATTTTTTGTTTGTGGATACCAAGGTACAGTTAGCACCATACCGTTGACATCATTTTGTCCTTGTTCAAGAGTTATATAGGTATTCAAAGAATGATTCCCGAATAGAGTTAGGCGATCATCATTAACTGCTGCTATTTCTACTGCCTTGTCTACTTTTCGTACCGAAGGTGCAAGCAACAAGGCATCCGCACCACTGCTAATAGCTTGGGAGGGAATATCAGTAGCGTTGAAATCGGCAGCTGAAAGATCGCAGTTAAGAGAATTGACCTTCGCACCGTAATCGTATACGGCCCAGATAAAATTTTCTTTAAACGAAACACTAGCTTGCGCATCAGCATCGATACAAATAGCAATATTGCTCTTACCCGCTGTATTTACTGCATAATTAGCTAGGCTATCAGCCAAATCTCTGGTACTAGGAACAGTACGGAAAATATGACTACCGATTGTCGATAAAGCCTCCGCTGAACTGGTTGGAGTAATCATAACTAACCCCGCTGCTTCGTAGATGGGAGCAGCAGCAATGGAAGCATCACTGCCTACATGTCCAACTACAGCTGAAACTTGTTTGTCCTTGACAAAGACATTGGCAATTTCACGAGCAAGCTCAGGATTATTATCATCATTAGCAATTTCCACCATCAATAGTTTGCCGTTGATCCCACCATTATTGTTAATTTCCGTTTGAGCTTGAGCTACTCCCCGTAAAATCTCCTCTGCTACATCCAAATCTCCTCCAATTGGCACACTTACTCCAATTTGCTCGGGATCTTTGGTTTTGGCTGCTATAGTGTTATTCAAATAAATTCTGGCTTCGGGATCGTTGCGATCGCTTTTCAAAGCTAGGCTAAAATTTTCTTGAGCAACAACGTAATCTCCTTGGTCAAACGCATTAACTCCTTCCTTTTTAGCAATATTATCATGGGCAGTAACTAATATTTTGTCTCCTAGGCTAACTCTTCGCTCAATTGAATTTTTGCCTCCTGCATCAATGGACTTAGGTTCTCGATGAGTAAGCCAATATACTGTTGGGCCAAAAAAACATAGAATAACAACATATAAGATAAGCAACAAGTTTCTTTGAGTAATATTTATTGGCTGATTAAACATTATAAAATAGCAATATAAAGGTGAAAAACGAATGTTTGAGATTTAATTTAGATTCAAAATATTTCTCAACTGCTCAAGTTTTTACATATTACATATATTAAAAATACTTTTTGCATAGATAACATATATGTAGTTTAGCAGCAGTTTATCACTACCAAACTCAACTCAAATATCAACTAAACTTCACTTCTTTTAGCTATAAAACATAGGTAAAATTAATTACGATTCGATTAGCTTTTTAAACTTACTTTAAAATGCCCTCAAGAGACAACTGCAATTTCTCGCAAAAAAGTTTTTAATGAGCTTAATTCTAATTTGGTAATTATACGTAGATATCATTTTCATTAATTGTCAATTCTTGAGCTTAACTGATCTAAATTTTGTTTACCCAATTTTGAGTAACTAGTAATAACTAATTAAACCCACTGACCTAGTTTGAAACTGTAGTAAATCACAAATTTTTTCAGCTCAAAAACGCTATTGCTTAATATGAAAGCTCAATCTAAGCGTTATAATAGCATAGTAATACTAAAATAGTCCAGAGTTTATTATAAAATGCTCGCGCAGCTATCATTAGCTGTAGAGAAGTCCGCGCCTATTCGAAGAGAGGCGATGGGAGTACATAACTTAGTTTATTGGTTCAAAGTTCATGTCGAAGATATTTGCCAAGTAACTGAGCTAACTTTAGCCTCTGTTTTTAGCAGTCTGATAATTTCTTCGGAGTCAGATAAACCTAATTCATTACCCTGAGACAAAAAATCAACTTTGATTTCTATTTCTAGTTCTCCAGGTTCAATTTCACTAAGAACATTTTTGCTTTGCATTTTAATTAGAGTTAAGTCATGTTTTCTAGCAAAATGACTAATTACTTCCAAAACTTGAACTTCGTTTTCCGAAAAGCAAAGCAATTCACAGTAATACTGATAATTACGGGAATTGACTCCAACTGAATCAGCTAAAGGTTTTAGATTAGCTATGCTTGCCGTTATTTCAGCATCGTTAAGTTGTTTGACGTTATCTAAAGCCAACAAGTTTTTATTGCGTTGTTCGTTGCGCTGCTGTTTAAACGCTTCTTCCAAAGGTTTTGAGAGTAGATTAGCGCCGATTACTGCAAAAGTAGATAAATAAGCTGGCACTAAAAAACCCGAACCGACTAAAGCACCTATTGCTGCCGCACACCAAATTGTCGCTGCGGTATTCGTACCCTTTACACTTGCTCCTTCCCGCAAAATTACACCACCACCCAAAAAACCAACTCCAGAAACTATTTGGGCGGCAATTCTGGTGGGACTGGCATCACCAGGAGTCATAATTGAGAGCATAGTAAACATCGCCGACCCTAAGGTAACTAGTACATTTGTTTTTAAGACAGCTCTTTTTTTTAGCCACTGTCTTTCAATTCCGATACCTACCGCCAAGAAAAATCCGATGAGCAGACGAATTGAAAAAGTCGTCCAGGTTATAGTCATGTTGAGCCGCTGCGAGTAATTTTTAATCTAAGATGATGATTATTCATGAAATAAAATAAATAAGCAATTTGAATATAAGCAGTTTTTGACATAAACCAATCAATCAAATCATATTTAGTTTAATAAAAAGTTAAAATTTAGTTAAGATTAAGATAATTAATCAAGGCAATGGTGATCGGCTTAAAATTTGCATGTTATACCAATTCTCAAAAATAACGAGCGACTTAGGACAGGTTAAGCTTTTAGCTCTGACCGAAGGGAATCCTTTAGGATAGCTTTTAGCTTTGACCGAAGGGAATCCTTTAGGATAGCTTTGATGTATATTTGAGATTTTTCATTGACTCTAATAAGATTTTTTATCTTTCCAGCTACTTTTAGGAATTAGTATTACCTGGTTGAGTATAGATTAAAAAATTAGAAAATGATCTAAATTTAAATTGCCATTTAAACATGTTTAAATGACAATTTAAATATTTTCTTTGAGTAATAACAAATGAATAGGTTTTCAACCTAATTAATCAACATGCGCGTGGAATAAGCTCGGGAAACCCGAGCATTTGCGCGCATCAATTGTTCAATGTTAAATAATTGCGCCTTCATTGATAAAGCACTATAGTCATTTCAAATAGCAACCAGTGGATCTTATAACGAAGTAGCAAGTAACAAGTAACCCTTCGGGTTCGACAGTTTGCTCAACGGAGGAAACCTCCGCAACGCAACTGTCTCACAAGTAACAAGTAAAATTCACCATCATCATTAATACAAAGTAACCATAGGGAAATTAATTAAAATGACTATAATTAAATTTTCTTGGTAAGTCCTAGGGATCAACTAATTGCTTAAAGTATTCACTCGATTCATAAGAATTTTTGTTTCCGATGCTCCTGCTTGCTTGAGTTTGCGAGTCATCTGCAAACTTATGACGGTAATAGCTAACCATTGACCTAAAATAGCTACAGCGATCGCAGCAAAAGAAACATATTCAGTAGCAGTAATAGGAACAAAGCTCAACAGCCAGACTTGAGGAATTGTTCTGATGGTAAGTTCGGCCACTCCTAAACAGACTGGAGGTAAGATAATCATTGATGCCACGGCAACAATTGACCAGATGACTCTTTTACGAGTTTTGAGGGTTAAGAGAAACTGAGCAATTACGGCATAAAGTAAGATATTTGTCGTACTAAGGATTAATCCCCAAAAAATATACTGGTAGCTAGGAGGCAGAATCAGAAAAATTGAAGGAGTAATAAAAATAATGGCGATCGCTAAATTAATGGCAATGGCGACTGTTGCAGGGCTATTATCCCCCAACACTAGTTCCTTCCAGAGAGAATTGCCGTGATTTTGATGACGATACCGCGCCCAATCGTAGAGAGTTTGACGATGAGGGCTCAAAGCAAAGATTAGTCCCAAACCAAATAAGCTTAAACAAACCTGTAAGAAAATAAAGTTGTTGCTGATGAGATAGGTATCATCATGAATTGTAGCCAGGTTAGATTCAGTTTGAAGTGTAAAACCAAGAGCAATTGGCGCAAACCAAGCAGTCAGCCAATAACTATTAACTTTACTAAGTATAGTCTTCTCAGGATTATGAAAGCGGCGTTTTAAGATTGCCCAACACCAATATGTCCACAAGCTAAAATTCAAGAAAATTAAGCCGATCCCTATAGTAGTTTTAGTCCATAAAGCTTGTCCGTAAAAAGATAATTCGGCTAAATTGTCTGTAGACAGAAAGTCAATTGTGCCGAAGCGTAAATGACTAGCATCGATTAAGTAGGTTAAAAGTATTGCTGGATTAAACATTAAAGTCCAGGCTAAAAAATGAGCTAATTTCGCATGTCCATCAACCAGGATGGCAGTTGCAAACAGTAGCAAAAATCCGAGCAAACCGCTAGCAAACCACGATTTCAAGCCTGATACGCCAAAATCGAGTAAACTCCACAGCAACGCTAGACAATAAAAAAACGCACAGCTAGCCAAGACTGTCAAATCGAAAGCCAGAATTAGAGTTAAGGGAATATGAGACTGTAATCCTGCCACCAAATGTAAAGGTAATAATAAGGCGATCGCCGTATAAACTAGAATTGGTACACCCAAAATTTTGCCGAGTAAAACACTGCCAGCAGATTGAGGAGTAAGACGGATAAAGTTAAGCGTGCCTCTTTCTTCTTCTCTAACTGTGTCGGCAATCAATAGATAAGTACCGATTACTAGCAAGGCAAAAATACCAATAATACTCAGAATAATAAATAAATCCAGCCACCATAGCTGCCAGTTAATTACCCAATTACCAGCCTCATTTTGAGCATAGCAAACCTGATTACTATACTCTTGATAGATCACAGTCATGCCATAGCGACCACACTGAGTAGCTGCCAGCTTAAGATCTGGTAACTGACCTAGCAAAAAAATAACTGTAATGAACTGAACAATTGCAGCGATCGCCGCGACCATCACCATGTTTCTGGTTTTGAGCTTACCTTGAATCTCTCGAAACAACTGGGGATTACTGTCTAAAAGCTTTGACCAGAGAGAATTGGGAGTGCTAAACAGTCTGATGTTTTGTTTCATAATCTTGATTTACCTACGAAGTCTGTTGATGTCCTAGTTTTAAAAAGATCGATTCGAGATCTTCTTGGCTGTGATGAAATTCGGTTAAAGGAATATCCGCCAGGACAAGGGATCGTAATAGCTCTGCACAGTCTGATGCTCCTCCCCTAAAATCAATCTTAAGACGATTATCAGCGATGATCTCCCAAGTCTTGACCAAGGAATTTTGACTCAGTTGCTGTTGCAATATCTCCATCTTACCCAAAGTAGATAAAGTAAGTTGTTGACTAGATAACCTTTGATAAAGGTCGGTTAAAGAAGTACTTTCGACCAAAAAGCCTAATTCCATTATCCCCACAGAAGTACAAAGTTCAGCTAAATCGCTCAAAACATGGGACGAAATCAAAATGGTCATACCTGCTTCTTGTAAAACCTTAATAATCTGTCGAAACTGCTGTCTGGCGAGGGGATCTAACCCTGATACTGGCTCGTCTAATAACAGTAAGATTGGTTCATGAATAATTGTTCTAGCAAGGCTTAAACGCTGCTTCATCCCCCGTGAGAGGGTGGCAATCAGACTTTTACGCTTATTTTCTAACTGGACTAATTCCAATACCTCGTGGATGCGAAGATGACGTTTTGGCTGTTTTAAGCGATATAGTCGAGCAAAATAATCGAGATAATCCCAAACGGTTAAATCGTCGTAGAGAGGAAAATCGTCAGGAAGATAACCAATGCGTTGCTTCAATAGATGGTTAGAATCATCTCTTAACAAGCGATCGCCATGGAGATAAATTTCGCCTTTGGTGGGTTCTTCTGCCGTTGCCAGCATTCTTATTAATGTGGTTTTGCCTGCACCATTAGGACCAATTAAACCATAAACTTCGCCAGCTTTAACCTGTAGATCGATCTCATTAACTGCAATATAACCTTCAAATCTTTTAGTCAAACCGTAGGTGGCGATCGCGAATTCTTTCATCGTTTAGGTACTGGCTTTGTTTGAGTTGGCTCGCTGTTAGCTGTTAAGCATCAATAATTTCAAACTTGATGTTTTGTCTGGTGGCAAAATTATGGGTAAAGTGATCGACTATGTTGGTATCACTCAGTTCTAGATTATAAAAGTCTACTGCTGGATGGTCGAAATATGGTCCTGCGTGCCAAGTGCCTACCTCTAGTTTAATAAAACAATCTCCTGGAATCCGAAACGCACGCAAGCGATTAAGATCTGGTTCAGCTTCTGATGGTGGACATACTGCCATCAACCAGTTTTTGCCGTTTAACGAACCTAAACACTGAGTACAGCTATGATGACGAGTGATCTGGGTAAAAGTTCTGCCTCGGCGCTCTAAATGCATAAGATAAAAGCGAGGAGTGCCGTTTTGTAGCTGTAAGATTGCATCATTTTGATCGAAAACTTTACCATCAGGAGAAGGGGTAATGATTTGACCGTAAGGTTTAAAGTTAGATTTGGTAATCGGGATCGCAGTTAGCTGTTTGACAGTTAGTAATGGCATAGAGTACTGGAGTAGATAAGATACATCTTTTACTTACTTAACCTTACTCAAAACAGGAACAGAACAGAATAATTTGTAAGTTCAAGCTATCTTAAAATAGCAATTATATTTACCGTTGATTCAATAAACTATGTTTGGAAAGTCCCCTCGTGAACCTCAAAAGCCTAATCTGTCAGATTTAAAAGATATTAAGCTGTCGCCACCGACACCTACTCCAGTTGATTTGACTTCTCCCCAAGATACTCTTTTGCAGACATCAGAGATCGAAGACAAAGAACTTGTTTCTACGGTAGAAAAAATTAGTCGGATTGTCTCACCTTATTTTATTGCGATCGTTGGTTTGGCTTTATATGAAAATAATTTTTTGATCGGGACAATTTTGATCGTCGTTGGGATTCTTTCTTTACTGAAGATTTCGACTAATGATGTGGGCAACTTTTTAGAATGGCTGAAAAACTTTCTCGGCTTGAAATAATCACCACCAGATTAGTTAGATTAGTTAGATTAGTTATCTATTTTTGGGTCGAAAACAAACTAGAGCAGCGATCGCTTCTGCCAAAATACTAATCAGACGATAAAATGCTACAGCAGCAATTTCGCTGGGGAATTGGCTATTATCTAACAGTCCGTAGGCGGTAACTTCAAATATTCCTAATCCTCCTGGTGCGCCAGGGACAATCAGACCCAATAGCCAGGCAAAGCTAAAGGAGGTAAACAGTTGGGGAATCTGCTGCCAGGTTACAGTTTGCAGTGCCACAAAAGTCAACACAAAGCCAATTCCGCGCAAAATGACAAAGCCCATTTCGCCCAAAAAAGGCACTAGCGGATATTTGGTTAATTCAATTGCCTCGGCGGCAGTAGCGTCGGCTTTATTTTTGCTGCGACTTAAACGATGTAAGAGGATATTCAGAATCCGAGGCTGAATACCAATTAAGATTGCCCCCAAGCCAGCAAACTGTAGCCAGCGAAGATCCCAGTTAATTGTCTCGCTCCACATACTGCTAACTAAGCCAATTAATAAAGCTGCTGCTGCCATTAATAAAGGCTCTAACAGCACGCTCAAGGTTGCAGCACCTCTAGAGCCACCTTTTTTGCAGACGGCGCTAATTCTGCCGTAAAAGTGCCAGATATTGCCAGGGGAATACTTGGCAATGTTGGTGACCAGATAAATCCTGATACCTTCTTTAACCCCTAGTGGTTGCTTAAAGATAGCTACAATCCAAATCCAGACCCAACCAGACCATATATGAGCAACGATGGTAATAATCACAGCGATCGCCAAAATCAACCAACTATAGGCATCAACCCGAATTGCTGCAACTTCAATCCAGCGCTCTTTTACTGTTTGAACCAGAAAGAATAAAACTCCTCCCAGAATAAACCAACGTAGATAAGGCTTAATCCGAACCAGTATATCTTTCATGCACCTTTATACGGATAAGGAATTGCCTTGCTCCTAACTTGACTTACTCAAATACCTAACTTAGACTCAATTCTAGCTAAAGAACTATTTGCCGCTTCCCAACCTGGGTTTAAATCTACTGCTTTTTGATAGTATTCTCTAGCATTGTCATACTGCAAGAGATATTCAGCAACAGAACCCTTACCGTACCAAGCTTCGTAGTAGTCGGGATTAATTGTTAGCGCCTGGTCATAGGAATTTACTGCTTGGTCATATAATCTAGTCGCTTTTTGCGTATTACCCAAGCCAATCAAGGCAGGAAGATAGTCGGGTTTAATTGCCAGGGCTTCATTGTAAGCCTCGATCGCCAGTTGATATTTTTTTTGCCGATAGTATACTTTACCTAAATTGTTCCAGGGTACAAAACTACGATTGGGATCGAGACTGATCGCTTTTTTAAAATCAGCAATGGCGCGATCGTACTCCATTATGCCAGTATAAGCTTCCCCTCGGTTATTCCACAGCCAGATATTATCAGGAGCAATTTTAATTGATTGGTCATAAGCAGCGATCGCTGCACTATATTTTTTGAGGCTATAGAGAGTTAATGCTTTGCAGTTCCATAGCTGAGGGCTTTGATAGTGTTTTAAGGCAGTGCTACAGGTTTGTAATGCCCGTGGATAATCATTTAGCTGCCGTTCAGCCTTCGCTTTTTTCAACCATACCTGTTCAAAGTTTCTCACCTGTCCTCTGGTATTGGCTAACTTTCTTAGTCCATTCTCATAGTAATTAATTGCTTCTTGATACTGCTTTGCTTCTAGCTTGAGATCTCCTTTGTAAAATTCTAGAATTGCCACCCGCTGCGCCCATTGAGCCATGCCAATCAAAAGACCAAAGATGAGAATTGGAGCAATCAAAAGATATTTGTATAGACCTTTAAATCTGGACTTGTGCTTGATTTTTTTAAGGTCTTTGGTAACTCGATTAAGAGATTGATACCGCTGATTTTGATCGAGACAAATCATTTTATCCAAAATTTTGGCAAAGTTAGGACTAATTCTCGCTTTGCGATGCCAGAGAACTTCTCCAGTACGGGGATTTTTTTCTAATTTTTGCGGGGAAGTTCCTGTTAAAACATAAATCGCCGTCATGCCCAAGGCATAGATATCACTTGCACAGGTTGCTCTATCAGCAATTTGTTCTGGGGGAATATATCCCGCTTTACTATTAGGAGTTAAATTAACTGCTTGGTTGACCAAACTAAAATCAACTAGAGTAACTTTCCCGTTATCGTTGCGCCGAATTAGGCTAGAGGGTTGAATATTACCATGAATAATCTGCTGTCGATGGAAAGGTTTTAGGGCGCTGGCAGTATTAATTAAGATATCAACTACTTCGGCTTCTGAGAGGATAAACTGGTCTTCTACTGTTTGAGCTAGGTTTTTTCCCTCTATATATTCTTGAACGATAAAAATTTGCGATTCATCAACAAAATATTCAATTATCGCTGGAGTTCTTTGTTCCTTATCTATTGTTGATAAATGATTCAACCCAGTCATAATTTTTTGGGTAATCGCTGACAAGGAAACTTGAGAATTTTGTACTTTTAATATTTCCAGATAATAGCGATCGCGAAGCGTACCCGAAGGGTCATCGCTGTTTTGGGCTAAACTTGTAGCCACATAGGAGTTTACGTTTTGATTACCGCCTAAGTACTTAACCATTTGGTATTTTCCCCCAATGGTTTTGCCAATCATTTGCAACGGTTCTAAATCATGCAGTACTTCCCTCGCATTTTGATAGCGTTGGGAAGGACTCTCTGCCGTCATCCGATTGACAATTTTTAGAAAAGCCTCGCTAATGGCGATCTTTTGATTCCAGCAGATTGTCCCATCAGGTTCAGCCATTTCCCACTCTGTAGGTGACTTAGCCGTCATCCCAAAAACGACTGTTTTTCCCAAAGCATAAATATCACTGCTGTAGATTGGCTTACCATTATTTTGCTCTGGAGGCATGTATCCAGGAGTCCCAATAATCTGAGTTTGCACCGTCTGTTTACTAACGTCAAAAGCCATCGTGCCGATTTCTTTAACTGCCCCGAAGTCAATCAGGATCATCCTGCCATCTTCCTGTCGCCGAATTAAATTTGAGGGCTTAATATCACGATGAATAATACCCTGCTGATGAACCGATTTAAGAATGCCTAAAATATCTACTAAAAAATCAACTGCTTGAGTTTCATTGAGCATGTGGCGATAAACTTCTTGCTCAAACTCTTCTCCTTCAATAAACTCTAAAACTAGATAAAACTGCTGATTTTCTTCAAAATGACCGATAAATTCAGGAATTTGAGGATGTTTTCCCAGCCATTGTAGCACCATTGCTTCAGTTGCTAGGCGTTCTTTGGCACTAGCCCAAACCGAAGGACTGTTAAACTTTGGCTGTAATTGTTTGACAGCACATTTTACTCCAGACTGACGATCTAATGCTAAATAGGTGGTAGCAAACCCCCCGCTACCAAGTTCGCGAATAATCTCAAATCTTTGATTTAATACATCTCCTGTCTTGAGCGCCTTATAACCATACTCAGTAGAATGTTCAGCAGAAGAGTTTTGGGACTGGGAAATGGGAATAGTAAAGTCTGAGTCTGACATGACATATCTGGACGCAAGATTTCTAAATTTTAGCGAACATTGGGTAAGTGAATATAACTAATTTCAATTACTGCTAACGTTAACATAAAGAAAGACAATCTCTTAATTAGTCTATAGAATCTTGTAGCTTTTCTAGACAAATATTTATATATAACATACGAGTAAGCTTTGTCATAAAATTGTATCTCAGAAAACTCTGATTCACGCTAAAATTTTAGTCTGAATACTTAGGTAAAACCAACCTTAACCCTCGTCAGAGCTAAATTCTGCTTAAATAATTGATTTTATGAGCTTTTTTCGCCAATACATAGCACCTTTTATGGTACTTTTAATTTTCTTAGCAGCTTTATTTGCTGTCAGTATTCGCATTTTTCTGCCTTCAGATATGGCTGCTCCTGCCCCAATTTCTCAAATTGATTTACAGACCAACATTGCTCAAAACCCTGTGGAGAACTTTTTAGACTTAGGCGCTACTAATTAGTAATTTGAAATATTTATCCTGAAAACCGATTAGATTAATATACTCAGTGTAAATCGTAAATAAAAGATAGCCTTTGATTGTCGAACAGCAATGTATTAAGTAAATTTGGTTCAAGATGTCTTATAAAAATGTAAGTTATCTTTTACAAAAATTAATTACTCTGACTAATTTTTATTGCTGTAATGAGTCAAAAAAAAGAAAATGTAATTTTATTGTTATCACTCTTGATTACAACTAGTGTTATCAGTGCGGGTTTATGGTGGTTACTTGGTAGAAGAGATCCAAAGATTGCCGACGGTGATTCGCCCACAATTGTTGCTTCTAGGGTTGTTGATAATGCTCCCAGCACAGGAGAGGAGATTTTATTTCAGCGAGATATTAATCCAGAAAAACAGGCTGCGGCTAAAGCGATCGCCGAACAAAATTATCCAGCAGCTGAATCTTTATTCAAGCAGTCGTTAAATAAGCAGCGCAACGATCCTGAAGCTTTAATCTATCTAAATAATGCTCAGATTGGCAAGAACGAAGCCTATAGTATTGCTGTTGCTGTTCCTATCGGTACTGAAGAGACTAGCTCTAAGGAAATTTTGCGGGGTGTGGCTCAAGCACAATTACAGATTAATCAGCAGGGAGGGATTAATGATGTTCCTCTTAAGGTGCTAATTGTTAATGATAATAACGATCCCCAAACTGCCAAACAAATAGCCCAGGAATTAGCTAAGAATAAGGATGTTTTAGGAGTAGTGGGACATTTTTCCAGTGGGGTGACTTTAGCTGCTGCACCAATCTATGAACAAAATAAGTTAGTGGTAATTTCCCCTAGCAGCACTTCGGTTGCTATCTCTAATGCAGGTGAATATATCTTTCGTACTGTGCCGAGCGATCGCTTTACTAGTAGTGCCTTAGCTGAATATTTTTTAGATCGGCTTGAGTTGCGTCAGGCTGCCATTATTTATAACTCTCAAAGTGCCTACAGTAAATCCCTCCAGGAAACTTTTACCACAGATGTCGTGAGCAATGGCGGTGAAATTGTCATGGAAGTAGATTTATCTGACAACAATTTTAATCCCGCGGAAACTCTCAAAACAGTAGAAAACCTAAATGCAGAAGCGCTAGTTTTTCTCAATGATTCGGTAACTATAGATAAAGCTTATCTATTGATGCAGTTGAACAACGGTAAGCTACCCTTGTTGGGAGGAGACAGTCTTTACAAACCCCAAACTCTACAGATCGCAGGAGAGAAAGCTAAAGGCTTAGTTCTAGGCGTACCCTGGCATGCTTTAGCAAGCCCAAATATCGAATTTACTGCTGCTGCCTACCGTCTGTGGGGAGGAGATGTTAACTGGCGTACGGCAATGGCTTATGATGCCACTCAAGCCTTAGCAAAGGGACTAGCACAAAACCCTAGCCGTTCAGGAATCCAAGCGATCCTATCAGACTCAGGCTTTAATATCTTGGAAGCATCAGGCAACCTGAAATTTTTGCAATCAGGCGATCGCAATGCTGCCGTTCAGTTGGTTGAAGTGCAGCCAGGCGATCGCTCTTCCTTTGGTTATGATTTTGTTCCTCTTAAGTAGACTGAGTTCGGGTTAAATTCAGTTTTGGGAACTCTTAACTTGCTCAAATTATCAAATGCTCAATGCTATTTGGCGTAACCAACAGAAACAGTTAATTGAAATACAGGTTTAACTATAGCAATACTAGACAATGAATGTTAGGACGTTTTTTTATTACTACCTACTACCTACTACCTACTACCTACTACCTATTTGCGAAGCTTATCCTTTAGGACTACCTACTACTTTATGACTGCCTCATGGTCGACTGATTGTCGCTCTAAAATTAGATTTACTTTAGTGGCGCGAAACATTCCAAAACGACACAACCCAGCACCAAAAGCCAACCGCATCAGTAACAGAGTAGGAACTTCTCGCAAAGACTTAATTAAGCCCGAAAAGCCAAATAAAATTAGTCCTTTTGGTTTAACAACACCCTGCCAAATAGAATCGATCCAGGAAGGAAGAGTTGCTTGAGTCCAATCATCAGTAATGACTTCTCCCTCAACTAAACCTGTCTCTATTAATAGTTCAGAAAAGCCTTCAATACTCGCAAAAGCTGGATGCGACCACTGATCTAATAATTGTCTCATTACGGGTTTTTCCCAGAAATTTAGCGGTATAGTGCGATCGTCCCGTTGATTCCAGTCTGCAACCACTAAAATACCTCCAGGCTTTAATACCCGTAATAATTCCCTGGCAAAAACTGCTTTATCGGGCATATGAGGCCCAGCTTCCACTGACCACACTACGTCAAAACTAGCATCAGGAAAAGAAAGAGCCATAGCATCATCTACCTGAAATTGAGCGTTAACTCCTGGGGGAGTTAATTCTTGGGCGCGTTTAACCTGTTGAGGACTAATCGTAACTCCCGTAACGTCAAAGTTATAGTCTTTTGCCAGAATACGACTACTGCCACCAATACCGCAACCCACATCTAATAAAGTTGTGCCAGCAGGTAGATTTGCTAAACCACCCCAACGCACCATTTCATGGACAAAATCATATTTAGCCTGGTTAAAGTTTCTAGACTTAGGCGGTGTGCCGTAATGTCCTAAGTGAATATGTTCACCCCAGTAGAATTCTAAGATCCCGTCTTCTGTCCACTCATCATAGGAATTGGCGACAGAATCGGCAGATTCGTAGTTACGAGGGGTCAGTAGATAGATGATAATGCCTACTACTAAAGCAAGGGCTATCAACGCAAGAATGTAAAATAAGCTCATTAAAAATGAATATTGAATACTTAATATATCGTTACAGGTTTTTAATATAGCAATATTTTACTAGTCTCAAACGAGAGTAGAAGTTAGAAATATTCTTCAAGACTGAAGCATATTTGCCGATTATTACTCACAATAATAATCACAATGTAGATAGATAGATCAAGTAAATAAGGGAGAGGGGCAAGATGGTATCTAATTCAGACAAGATTTTAGTTGCTGGTGCTACTGGGGGAGTGGGGCAATTAGTAGTTGCGAAGCTGCTGGCAAAAGATCTCAGTGTTCGAGCTTTAAGTAGAACAAAATCGAAAGCAGAATCGATGTTCGATCGACGAGTTGAAATTATCGAAGGGGATATTCGTCATGCTAATACTTTGGCAAGGGTTACCAATGGTGTTAGCTATATTATTTGCTGTACGGGGACAACTGCATTTCCTTCCCTCAGATGGGATTTTGCTAATCTGTTTCAACCTGCCAATAGTCCCGCAGCGGTAGATGCAGAAGGAGTTAAAAACTTAGTCGCTGCTGCACCTCAAGATTTAAAACGGTTTGTGTTTGTTTCTTCCTGTGGCGTATTGCGTAAAGATGAGTTTCCCTATAACATCCTCAATGCTTTCGGTGTTTTGGATGCCAAATTAAAAGGAGAAGAAGCGATCGCTTCTGCTGGTTTACCCTACACGATTATCCGCCCTGCCAGACTCATTGATGGCCCTTATACTTCCTATGACCTAAATACTCTCTTACGAGCTAAAACCGATGGACAAAAAGCCGTGAAAATTGCTTCAGGCGATCGCTTTAATGGCGAAACTAGTCGTATCGATGTCGCTAATGCCTGTGTTGAAGCTTTGTTTAACGACAGGACTATTAACAGGGATTTCTCAATTATTAATTCAGGAGATAGAGAGCATCCAACTCAATGGTCGGAGCTTTTTGCCATACTTTAAACTGATCCCAAATTTGGTTGGCAGTTTACCTAGAAAACTCTTGAAGTAGCATGATTGCTTCAGAAGTACGTGCGACGGGGATAAACAAATGATCGTGATAATAAGCTGAAATAGGATTAACACTGATATCGTGTTCGGCTAATTTACTAGTAATAGCAGCGAGAAAACCAACTGCTTCTAAACTGGAGTGGATCGAAAGAGTAATCATCGAAAAGATTGAGGAATAAGACAAATTGGCTGCATCAGCCTGTTCTCGTTCCAGAATTAGCGTTATTCCCTCACTTTCTCGAAATTGACCTAGAGGATTAAGTTGAGAATAACGATTGTCTTGATCGCCTAGGCAGGAAAAAACATATTCCCCTGGGGAAAGGATTGGCTGCATACATTGCAACAATTTACTGAGGCTGGTTTCTCCTGACATTGGTCTAGTTTCTAATTTAATTCTTACCTAATTTTTTTATTTTATTTTAGACGATCGCCACCCAGGTAATTTTGTTTACAGGGCGATCGTTTATTTTTTAGGCTTTTTTTTGCTTTCATCAGAAAAAACATTTTAAAATGTATTGCAATTCATTTTAAATTCAATTAAGATTGAAGTTCAAATAAAGGAAGTTGTAAATTAATGCTTAAAAGTAAACATTTTATCGGTTGGATGATAGCAGGATTTATCGCTAGTGGCGCGATCGCTAGTTGTTCTAACCAAGGTGAAGCTAGTAAAAATAGCCAGGCACAAGCCCAGCAACCAAAAGAAGTCCAGCTAACTTTAGTTTCTTATGCAGTTACTCAAAGTGCTTATGAAAAAATTATTCCTAAGTTTACCGAACAGTGGAAAGCTAAAACTGGACAAGATGTAATTTTCGAGCAGAGTTATGGCGGTTCTGGTTCGCAAACTCGTGCTGTTATTGATGGTTTAGAAGCAGATGTCGTTGCCTTGGCATTAGCTTTAGATACCAAGCAAATTGAAGAAGCAGGATTAATCGAACCAAACTGGGAACAAGAATTACCTAATGAATCGATCGTGCATAAATCGGTAGCAGCTCTAGTCAAACGCGACGATAGCGTTAAAGTAGCCAAATGGTCGGATTTAACCGATGAAAATATCGAAGTAATTACCGCTAACCCGAAAACTTCAGGTGGTGCGAGATGGAATTATTTAGCTCTCTGGGGTGCTATGACCCAGGCAGGCAACAGCGAACAAGAGGCACAAGCCTATGTCGAAAAAGTATTTGCCAACGTTCCTATCTTACCCAAAGATGCTCGCGAATCGAGTGATGTTTTTTATCAACAAGGGCAGGGTGATGTCTTAATTAATTACGAAAACGAAGTTTTACTAGCTAAACAACAAGGGGAAGATATTCCTTACGTAGTTCCTACTGATTACAACATCTCGATTGATAATCCAGTAGCGGTAGTGGATGCCAATGTTGACAAACGCGGTACGAGAGAAGTTGCCGAAGCTTTTACGAAATTTCTGTTTACTCCAGAAGCCCAACGGGAATTTGCCCAAGCTGGTTTTCGTCCTGTCGATTCGACTGTTAGCCAAGAATTTGCCGAACAATATCCCACCATTAAAAACCTCTTTACTGTCAAAGATTTGGGTGGTTGGACTGAAATTCAAGCAAAATTTTTTGATAGTGGTGCAGAGTTCGACAAAATGATGACCAAAATCAGCCAAAAATAATTCTCAGCAAGCTCTTAGCTTTTGGCCTTGATCTATACAAAATATTTAGGTGTAACTAATGGCACAAAAATTGACGCTACAAGACTACCGTAACCAAATCAAACTTTTCAAAATCAAATTAGCTTTGAAAACGCCTCAGAATTTTGCGCCGATCGCGTTGTCAAATATAGCCAAGGTTATGACTGTAGATTTAAAGATTATTTCCAAACTGCCAGGAATTAATTGCGATCGCGAAGCGTACCCAGAGGGCTTGCACTCGAATGGGTGTAATCGCTTTGACTGGTATTTGGTGGAAGCTTTCGGAACATTTGACGATTTATCTTTGACTATTGCTTGCTGGCAAGATCTTGGAGTCAAAAAATATTTGGCAATCTCATCTCAGTAAACGAGCTTCGCTCAAAACGCGACTCTATGAAGCTTTATATTTAAAAGCCACCCTAGCTATAAGCGCTTCAGCAAAGCTTTTCAAGGTAATTTTGTAGATCGATCACACAATGACTAGTTTTATTTCTCATCTCGAAACACAATTAAGACGCAAGCCTCAGCAAACTAACTCAACCAGAATTTCCCTTCCTTGGGTAATAACCATTGGCTATTTAAGTTTAATCTTACTCTTGCCTTTGGCAGCTTTAATTACCAAGTCTTTAACTCTTGGTATGGGGGAGTTCTGGCAAGCTGCCACTGCTCCAATTGCCCTGTCTGCTTATGAAGTTACCTTTGTCACTGCTTTAGCTGCGGGGATCATTAACGGTATTATGGGCACTCTGGTTGCCTGGATTTTGGTTCGCTACCAGTTTCCTGGTAAAAAAATTGTCGATGCGGTGATCGATATTCCCTTTGCCGTACCTACTTCTGTAGCAGGTTTGGTTTTAGCAACTATCTATAGTGATAATGGCTGGATTGGTCAACTATTTACACCTTTTGGCATCAAAATTGCTTTTACCAGACTGGGGGTGTTTGTGGCAATGCTGTTTATTTCTTTACCTTTTATTGTCCGAACCGTGCAGCCAGTATTACTAGAACTCGAACCAGAAATCGAACAAGCAGCTTGGTCTTTAGGTGCTTCAGAATCCCAGACGTTTTGGCGCGTTATTTTACCGCCAGTAATTCCAGCAATTTTAACGGGAGTGGCCTTGGGTTTTTCTAGAGCGGTAGGGGAATATGGTTCGGTAGTCATAGTGGCATCGAGCATTCCTTTTCGAGACTTAATTGCTCCTGTTTTAGTGTTCCAAAAATTAGAACAATATGACTACAACGGAGCAACGGTAATTGGTACGGTGCTGCTATTAGTTTCATTAGTACTTTTGCTGCTCATCAATTTTTTACAACAGTGGAGTCGTCGTTATGCTGACTAAACCAAAAATATCAGCAATCTTATTGTTGATCGCCTTAATTTATTTATCACTGTTGTTATTCTTGCCAGCGATCGCCATTTTTTATGAAGCTTTTCATCAGGGTATTAATGTCTTTTTGACCTCGATCGATCAACGAAATTTCTGGCAAGCTACTATATTGACTCTAATCGTTACGGCGATTACCGTTCCCCTCAATACTATTTTTGGTCTTTGTGCTGCCTGGGTAATTGGTCGCAATCAGTTTCGCGGTCGTACTTTATTACTTAGTATTATCGATCTGCCATTTTCGATTTCTCCCGTTGTCGCTGGTTTAGCCATCGTTTTGCTTTATGGTAAAAATGGCTGGTTGGGTGGTTTACTGGCAAGTTTAAATATTCAAATCTTGTTCGCTACCCCAGCAATTGTCTTGGCGACTGCTTTTGTGACCATGCCTTTTGTTGCTCGCGAAGTCATTCCCGTCCTCGAAGAAATTGGCGAAGAACAAGAAACCGCAGCCCGCACTTTGGGGGCGAATGATTGGCAGGTTTTTTACCGCGTTACTTTACCCAATATTCGCTGGGGTTTACTGTACGGCATTTTGCTAACTAATGCCAGAGCATTGGGTGAATTTGGCGCAGTGGCAGTAGTATCTGGCAGTATTGTGGGCAGAACAGCTACTCTACCGATTTTTGTTGAACAAGCTTATAAAAACTATCAGGCAGAAGCTGCTTTTGGTTCAGCAGCAATTTTAGCTTCAATAGCTGCCTTAACCTTAATTTTCAAAGAAATACTCGAACAGAAAACCCGCCATTAACATTTATCACTCAGCAACTAATTATTATGAGTATCACAATCTCTCAAGTATCCAAAAAATTCGGTAACTTTCAGGCTTTAGATAACATCGATTTAGATGTCCAACCTGGAACTTTGGTTGCTTTACTCGGTCCTTCTGGTTCAGGCAAATCTACTTTACTCCGAACTGTCGCTGGCTTAGAAACTCCCGATCAAGGCAGAGTTAGGATTAATAATCGCGACACTACTAATCTGGATATCCGCAAACGCAATATTGGTTTTGTTTTTCAGCACTATGCTTTATTTA
Source organism: Pleurocapsa sp. CCALA 161 (assembly GCF_003003995.1). Classification (GTDB taxonomy): domain Bacteria; phylum Cyanobacteriota; class Cyanobacteriia; order Cyanobacteriales; family Xenococcaceae; genus Waterburya. Next base: position 31,358 of record NZ_PVWF01000006.1, read on the forward strand.
AACATCTCACAGTTAGAGAAAATATTTCCTTTGGGCTAGATATTCGTAAAAAACCGCGTCAAGTAATCAAGCAAAGAGTCAAAGAACTATTAGAATTAATTCAGCTTGAAGGTTTTGGCGATCGCTATCCGAATCAGCTTTCTGGTGGACAAAGACAGCGAGTTGCCCTTGCCCGTGCTTTAGCAGTTCAGCCAGAAGTTTTACTCCTCGATGAACCTTTTGGGGCATTAGATGCCAAAGTTAGACAAGAATTACGCGACTGGCTGCGTCGTCTCCACGATGAGGTACATTTAACCAGTATTTTTGTCACCCACGATCGCGAAGAAGCAATGGCTGTAGCCGACAAAATTGTGGTAATGAACCAGGGCAAAATCGAGCAAGTTGGCACGCCCGCAGAAGTCTATGAGCATCCTGCAAATCCCTTTGTGATGAGCTTTGTCGGCGAAGTAAATGTTCTACTACACACTAGCCCAATCTTCGATCATGCTCATCGAGCTAATCCTGCCACACGCTTTTTTGTTCGTCCTCACGATTTTGAAGTTTTTACAACTCCCCAAGGAGATAGTGTCTTGGCAAAAGTTAAACGAATCATTCATTTAGGTTGGCAAGTTCAATTAGAATTAACTTTAGGCGATCGCTCTTCCCTCATAGTTCATTTAAACCGAGAAGAATTTGTCCGCCTTGACTTGAAAACAGAACAAAATGTGTATCTCGAACCTCGTCAAATTAAATGCTTTGAGCAAGTTAAGCAAGATTTATTTAACTCGCCAGCTGATCATCATCAATTAGCGAGTTAGCTTTTTAAGTATGAAAGAGTGGGTGGCGTGAATTTTAAAAAATCCCAACGAAGAAGTTCTTCTCGTGTTAGAGATCATTTAGCCAATGAGCGTACTTATTTAGCATGGATGCGAACAGCAATAGCTTTAATGGGCTTTGGTGTCGTTATTGTCCGCCTCCGCCTGTTAAATCCACCTACAACTAATACTCCTGGCAGCAGTTGGAAATTGGGCTTAATCTTTTCTTTAGTCGGACTTGCGACAGTAATACTTTCAACTTATCACTACTTTGCCCTTCGCCAAGATATAGACGAAGAACGTAGCAGAAATTGCGCGAAGATTTGATGGCCATGAACAGACAGTAAGAGCGACAATTCAAAGGTGGTCAAATAAAGGTTTAGTCGGGCTTTGGTCAGATCGAGGAAGAGGCGCAAAACCCAAGTGGAAAAACGAAGATCTTGTGAATACATAGAAGCTTGTTTAATTGAAGAGGAGCAAACATATAATAGTGTTCAACTAGCGCGAAAACTTAAACAAGAACGGGCGGTAAATTTGAGTAGCGATCGCCTTTCATCTGATATGTTACAAAAAAGCGATCGCTTTATGCTTAATTTTTTAATTCTGCTTTTCACGCATAAAATAATAGATAAAGGTTGTTAAATAAAACAAACTAAGGAATGGAAAAAATTATTAATTTGCACATCGAGAAACTTCCAGAAGGTTATTATTTAGCAACGACAGATGACCTTCAAGGACTTGTTGTTCAGGGTAAAACCATTGCCGAAACTCTAGAAATTGCTCGCGACGTTGCTCACAAGCTAATTGAATCCCAGGTAAATATAACCCTTAATCCTGTTGCAGATTCTTTTGACTATCCCTTGGTGATTGGTCAGTGATTAGTTATGGGAATGATTATCACTATCTTAGGAATTTCAAGTTCCTAAAAACCCAATTTTTTTGTAATCAGATTGAATTTTGCTCAATTTTTGCTCTTTGCAAGTTGCTTTTCTTGCAGTAATAATATTGATGCGATCGCCTTGATCGGTATGGGCAAGACTAAAATACCGATAATTCTACTTATTCGGCGTTCATCCTCTGGGACAAATCGCCTATAATTTTTAATATTGCAAATTCTCCCAAAGTATTTGGACTATGGACAATTCACAAGACCGTATTATTATTTTCGACACCACCTTAAGGGATGGAGAACAGTCTCCTGGCGCGACTCTAAACGTTGAAGAAAAACTGGAAATTGCCCATTCTCTATCCCGTCTAGGAGTTGATGTAATTGAAGCGGGATTTGCTTTTGCTAGTCCTGGAGATTTTGAAGCAGTGCAAAAAATTGCTACTCAAGTCGGCACTAAAGATGGGCCTGTGATCTGTAGTTTAGCCAGGGCAATTAAAGCAGATATCAAAGCTGCGGCCGAAGCACTACAACCTGCTGCTAATGGTAGAATTCATACTTTTATTTCGACTTCTGATATCCATTTGGAGTATCAGCTTAAAAAATCCCGTGGGGAAGTTTTAGATATTGCTCAAGAGATGGTGGCTTACGCTAAATCCTTTATGGATGATGTTGAGTTTTCGCCTATGGATGCGGTAAGAACTGATTCTGAATATCTCTATCAAGTCTTAGAAGCAGCGATCGCTGCTGGAGCAACTACGGTTAATATTCCTGATACTGTGGGCTATACGACCCCGACAGAATTTGGGGACTTGATTAAAGGTATCTGTGAAAATGTACCAAATATAGACCAAGCAGTTGTTTCTGTTCATGGTCATAATGACCTGGGTTTGGCTGTCGCGAACTTTCTCGAAGCAATTAAAAACGGTGCTAGACAATTAGAATGCACCATTAACGGGATCGGCGAAAGAGCAGGAAATGCTGCTTTAGAAGAGTTAGTGATGGCACTTCATGTACGCCGTCAATATTTTAATCCTTTCTTAGGTAGACCCGCAGAATCTGCTGCACCGTTGACCAAAATTGACACTCAACAGATTTATAAAACTTCTCGTTTAGTTTCCAATCGTACAGGGGTGATCGTCCAGCCTAATAAAGCAATTGTCGGGGCGAATGCATTTGCCCACGAGTCTGGTATTCATCAAGATGGAGTCTTGAAAAATCGGCTGACCTACGAAATTATGGATGCCAAGTCCATTGGCTTGAATGATAATCAGCAAATTGTCTTGGGTAAACATTCTGGGCGTAACGCCTTCCGCACTCGCCTAGCTGAGTTGGGCTTTGAACTTTCCGAAACAGACCTCAATAAAGCCTTTATCCGCTTTAAAGATGTTGCTGACAAGAAAAAAGAAATCAGCGACTGGGATATTGAAGCCATTGTTAATGATGAGATCAGACAGCCTCCTGAGTTATTTCGTTTGGAACTAGTCCAAATCTCCTGTGGCGATCGCTCTCAACCAACTGCGACTGTAACTATTCGCACTCCTGATGGTCAAGAACTAACCGATGCAGCTATTGGTACAGGCCCTGTGGATGCGATCTACAAGGCAATTAATCGCGTGACCAATATTCCTAATGAGCTAATTGAATTCTCTGTCCAGTCTGTTACCGCAGGGATTGATGCGATTGGGGAAGTGACCATCCGCTTACGCCATCAAGATCGGGTCTATTCTGGGCGTGCGGCTAATACCGATATTATCGTTGCTTCCGCCAAGGCTTATATTAAAGCCTTAAACCGTCTCTATGCTGCTCAACAAGAATCGGCAAAAGTAGCTTCTCAAGTAGCTATTTAGGGGTTGAATATTTTGCCTATGGCGATCGCGATTTCATTTTTGTTGCTGTAAAGTTTTTTAAGATGCAGTTTTCCTGAGAAAATTAAAGCAGAGTAATATTTGTTTTGAGCAAGATGAAAATTTTTCGCCCTATTCTTTCACTAATATTGGTACTGGCTACAACTTTGTTAGTTAGCTGTGGTGGTGGTGCTGTTTCCGCACCGCCAACCTATACCCCCGAAAAGTTACAAAAAATTAGTACGTACCGCATTCCCCTAGACATCGCTCGTGAGAGAATTCCCGAACTTGGTCAGTCAATTGCCAAAGAAGATTGGGTTAATGCTGATTCCTTTCTTCATGGGCCCCTCGGCTCAATTAGAAGAGACTTAACTTACCTATCTAATACTTTGCTTCCCGAGGAACAAGAGCCAGCTTTAAATGTAGCCAAAGATATTTTTAGACACTTGGAAAATATTGATGCTGCGGTCAGCGAAAAAAACTACACTGTAGCCATCAATCAGTATAAAGAAGCTGTATCCGACCTGGATATCTATGCTAGTCTAATTCCTCAGACCAAACAACCCGAAAATCCTGCTAAACAAGCGATGAAAGAAGCAGAAAATACGTTTGCAGGCGTAAAAGCAGAAGTAGAAGAAACTATCGAACAAATTGTTCCTAATTTTGACGAGAAGGACAACGCCTAATTTATTTCTCGTTATATACGCAATATACAAATTATCTGGGCTTGGCGCTGCCGAGCCTTTTTTGATTAATAATTAATAGATGAGCAAAATTGTCGTCATTGGCTGTGGCATTGTGGGTGCAGCGATCGCTTATGAACTCAGCTTAATTCCAGGATTAGACATTACCGTCATCGACAAGAATACTCCTGCTCACGGGGCAACAGGAGCAGCTTTAGGGGTATTGATGGGAGCAATTAGCCACAAGAAAAAAGGTCGTGCTTGGCGCTTTCGTAGCAATAGTCTTAAACGCTATCAAACCCTAATTCCTGAACTTGAAGCTCAAACAGGATTGAAGATCCCTGTAAATCAGCAAGGCATTTTAAAACTTTTATTTGCTGGAGAGAATCTTGAAAAATGGCAAGAATTGCAAAAATTTCGTGCTGTTGAAGGCTGGACTTTAGAAATTGGCGATCGCGCTTTTATTACCCAACATTGTCCTAAGATCCTGCACGAAGATATCATCGGCGCTGTCTATTCTCCTCAAGATAGACAAATCAATCCTGTGGAACTGACTAAAGCTCTAGTCGCGGGGGCTAGGGCTAACGGTGTTAAGTTTATGTTTGGGGTAGAGGTGCAAGATTTTGTAACTCAGACTAGATTGTGTTTAGGTGAGCAAGATGATGATTTCGCGCCAAGTCGCCAAGTCGCTAAGAAGAGCGCCAAGCAAAATATAGTAAGCTGTGAATATTTGGTGACCAGCATCGGTCAAATATCAGTCGAGGAGTTGATTATTTCCGCAGGGTTGGGTTCAACTCCCCTGACTCAATCTCTACAGCAAGAAATTCCCATTCGTCCCGTCCTCGGACAGGCAATTAAATTACAGCTAGATCGGGCTTTGGGTAATGCTGATTTTCAACCTGTAATCACAGGCAATGATATCCATCTTGTCCCACTAGGTAATAATCAATATTGGTTGGGGGCAACGGTAGAATTTCCCACGGAAACTGAGGCAAGTATTGCTAATCAGGATTTATTGGCTGAATTAATGGCAGGAGCGATCGCTTTTTGCCCAGAATTAAAATCAGCAACAATTCTAGAAACCTGGTCAGGTAAACGTCCTCGCCCCGAAGGTAGAGCTGCACCTATCATTGAAAAACTCTCAGGCTATAGTAATGTCTTGCTAGCTACGGCACATTATCGCAACGGTGTTTTACTCGCCCCCGCAACAGCTTTAGAAGTAGTGCAGATGTTAACGTTAACCCCCCGATCTTAATACGTTGGGGCTAATTTGAAGTATTCGTTTGAGCATATTGCACTATGCAAAGCCACCATTTAGTCACTAAACAGCTAACAACTTTATTTTTTTTGAGGATAGGATGGAGGATGAAATTAATCTAATTTTTAAAATTTTGAATCTTTTGGCTTGTCATTAATGAGTGATAAATTTACCGCTTTCCCAATGTTTAAGTCCTGGTTTAAACAGGGAAAACAGCACTTTCAAAGTATCCCCGTTCTAATTTGGTCAAATGCTCTAGCAATTGTCTTTTTAAGCCTGTTAAGCATCTATGCCAAAATTAAAAGTAAGGGTTCGGGTATCGAAAATTTGTTTAGCGATCCTTTTTATTTCAATATTTTTTATGCAGGTTGGTTGACTAGCATTTCAGAAATTCTTTGGTGTACTGCTATCTCTATCTGCCTGTTTACCTCTTTTCTCTTGCCTAAGTCAAATCGATTTTTTCAGTTGTTTCTTTGGGGTAGCTCGATAGTGATGCTACTACTTTTTTTTGACGATCGCTTTCGGGTTACTTTACTTTTATGTGCCTTTTTTGGGGCTTGTAAGGTCGTTAAATTAAGCGTTTACAGTATTTATGGCTTGATCCTGATCAGCTATGCTGTTGTCTTTCGGCGGACAATTCGCCAGACTCCCTATGTTCCTCTCCTAGTATCCTTTTTCTTGTTTGGATTTTCTAGTGCGATCGATATCGCTCCCCTTGGTGGTCGTGGTATTCGGGCTATGCTGGAAGATGGAACTAAACTGATTGGTTTGATTAATTTAACTATTTACTTCTGGTGGATTTGTCAGCAAGAAATAAAAAAAATAAAAATATAGCGCAGAAATAATTGCCTTACTTAGCTATATATTCCTGCACTATTTAATTAAACATTAAACTATTTGAACTTATCAACCGATGCTGCAAGAATTACGGTAGAAAAGACGTAATAAGAAGGCAGCACTGACTAATTTAGCTATTTCCAAGCTCCAGTAGGCAATATGCATTGAAGCCATAGAAGTAGGCATAACTTTAGCAGTAGCAAATAAATCTAACGGCATCCCCAAGCTGCTCATCTGTGGAGTCAAAATATAAGTATATGTCAGAGCAATAATTAGTAAACCACTAGCTAACAAAACTGACTTAGCATCTACATTGCTAGCTCTATTGCTGCCATAACGATAGACTAAACAACCTGCTAAAACCGTGGCAGCACAAAGCAATTCTAAATGATTAAACGTACCAAAAATAACGTACCCAGCACTAGCAAATCCAGGCTCATTCATCATGCCAGTTGTTAACATTCCAGGCACAACTAAAAAGTCAAAAACTAAGCTACCACTGAGCCAAAATCCTAAAGCAAACATAATCATTGTAGACCAGTTTGCTGAGATAGAATTACGAGGAGAAAATGCTTGCATAAGAATATAAAAAAAATTATTACTCTCACAGCTTAACCAATAACTTAACCGTCTCGTATAACGAAAAGTAAAGTCTTTTGAAGAAGCTCTAAGGCTTTACAATTAGTAATGAACAGCGATCGATGAACAGTCAAAAAATAAGTTTGATTTGCAGTCAACAGTTTAAATTAAAATAGTCATAAATACTTAGTTTTTTTGAGCATATTGCTGTTGTATTTCTTGAATGGAAAATAGAGTCTGAAATACAATTCCTTGAGATTTATATAGTTCTTTTCCCCCCTGTTCTCGATCTACTAAAGCCAATATTTGTGTCACCTCATATCCCGCAGCTTGCAGTCTTTCAACGGCGGTTAATGCTGATCCACCAGTAGTTACCACATCTTCTAGGACAATTACTTTAGCTCCCTCGGCTAAAGAAGGACCTTCGATATAAGCCTTTGTACCATGTCCTTTAGGCTGTTTACGGATAATTAAAGCGGGAATCGGCTGGTTTTCATAGGCAGAAACAACGCTTACTGCTGATACCATTGGGTCTGCACCCAGAGTTAAACCAGCAACGGCTGAAGTATCTTGGGGTAATTTTTGCCATAATAAGCGACCAAGAGCTAATGCGCCGATTGCGTTTAAAGTTACCTGTTTGCAATTAATATAGTAAGAACTTTTAGCTCCCGAAGAAAGGGTAAAATCTCCTTCGACATAGGCATCTTTAACAATTAAATCTAAAAGAACCTGGCGTAAAGTATCTGTATTAGCTGTAGCTAGAGAAGAATGGGTTTGTTCCGTGTTCATAAGTTGAGTGCAGGAGAAAAGATATATATGGACTGTTCTTTCATTAGATCTTCAGCTAGGATTGAGCAGAAGTTACAGTAGCTTTGTCGCCCTAATCAGCAGGGAAATAATAACACGACCGAGTAATCTGTAGCCGTTAGTTTATTCACAAATATTAAGTAAAGTAATGTCTATTAAATTTATTAAACTAAGTCAAGTCTTAGTAGTAGCAGCTATTGCTAGTCTATTTGCAGTTGAAGCTCAAGCAGAAATGAAGCCTTTAGATGATGCGTTTAAAGACGCCTATCACAAAAGAGGTAAAGATGCTTTTAAACAAAGCAATATTTTTGGTCAAATTAACACTATTGTTGGTTTGACAGGATACCCTGAGCAGCATATTTCTATCGATGGAAAAGCGGTAGACCAACTTTATCAGCAAAGTTTATCTAAGCAAACATCTTCAGGAGAGTATTTAGTTACTAGAGATTTGGAGAATCCCTATGATACCTCTTTGCGTGAAAATCCTAACTATATTGCATTTTAATAAGCTTAGTAAGTTTAAGGCATCAAACGCGATCGCTGTCAGTAATTTTTTGACAAAATCTAATTAAGAATAACAGAACTGAGAAGAGGTAAGACTTACTTTTTTGTTTTCCTGGCTTTTCTCAATCTGCTTTGTTGTTTAATCTAAGTCCAGGGTGCAGGAGTTGAACCTGCCTTGCACAAATTATGAGTTTGTTGCCTAAACCGCTCGGCCAACCCTGGATGTTTATTTTTTCTCCAGTAGACCATTATATTAGATAAGTCGGTTATCTTTGACAAGATCAATAAAAATAAAAGAAAATTGCGATCGCATGAAAATTAGAGTTAAGTTGTGGCTCACTATATTCTTATTCTTGATGATGCTGTTGGCTAGCGTGGCTAGCTCTTACATTGGCTACTTTATGGGTAGTCAGGCTTTGAAAGTAGTAACTCAACCAGATATTAATTCTGATAACCAAGATCCTAATCAAAAGCCTTTAGGTGGAGAACATAAAGGTTTAGAAATTATTAAAGAAGAAGAAATTTTGCAACAAGTGTCTGAGGTAATGAATCAAAATAAATAATGACTCAACAAGCTAGTTTTGTGATGCAGGCTTATACTCTTTGTTTCTTGTTAGTGGGTTGATGGCTGAACAACATTTGTGGTTGACTCTAGTTGGTGTTTTGCTTTTAATTGCGATTAATGCTTTTTTCGTTACCGCAGAGTTTTCGATTGTTTCGGTTCGTCGTTCTCGCATCAGTCAGTTAGTTAGAGATGGAGATGTTCAGGCTCAAACTGTACAGTCTCTGCAAAGAAGTATTAACCGTTTATTATCTACTACTCAACTAGGGATTACTCTTTCTAGTTTAGCGTTAGGCTGGGTTGGCGAAAAAACGATCGCTGTGTCAATTATTGTTTTAATTGAGGGGATTAATTTACCGAGTTATATCTCTAAATCTCTGGCTCATTCTCTAGCTTTGCCTTTGTCATTTATTATTTTGGCATACTTGCAAATTGTTTTAGGCGAACTATGTCCTAAGTCGGTGGCTTTGATGTATCCTGAGCAGCTAGCTCGGTTTTTTGGGCCTCCTAGTGTTGCCATTGCCCGTATTTTCAGACCTTTTGTCGCAATTTTGAATTTATCCACTCGTCTTTTGCTCAAGCTGATAGGAGTTGAATATAGCGGTGATGGCTGGTATGAAAAAGTCACCTCCGAAGAACTACAGTTGATAATTGCTACAGAAAAAGAATCGATTGGTTTGGAAGCAGAACAAAGGCAACTGCTTAAAAATGTGTTTGAATTTCGGGATGATACTGCCGAAGAAGTAATGATTCCCCGCACCGATATCAAATTTTTGACCCTAGATACTACTTTTGGTGAATTATTACAGGCGATCGCTGAATATGGCTATTCTGGGTATCCTGTAGTTGGGGAGTCTCTCGATGATATCCGCGGAATTATTCACTATAAGAAACTAGCAGAGCCTCTAGCACAGGGCAATATCGACTGTAATTCTACTCTAGAGTCATGGATAGAACCTGTGAGTTTTATTCCTGAATCCACATCCCTAAATGAACTTTTACCTTCCATGCAGCGATCGCAACAAAAAATGTTGGTAGTGATCGATGAATTCGGCGGGACATCGGGTTTAATTACTCTCCATGACTTAATTGCCGAGATCGTTGGTGATGCTGGTAGCGATCCTGAAACAGGAATTGAAGCAGTCCAAAAGATAGACGAAAATACATTTTTGGTTTCGGCACAGATCAACCTGGAGGAAGTAAACGAGCAGCTAGATTTAACTCTGCCTCTAGCCGACGAATACAACACTTTAGGCGGCTTCTTGTTGGAAAAATGGCAAAAGATCCCCCATCAAGGAGAAAAGCTGGAATATGAGAACCTGGCTTTCACTGTCACCATTGCCGATAGCAACCGACTCTATCAAATCTTGATTACCCGTTAGCCGACTATTCTTAAGCTGGGGTAATCAGATTAAGGATGATTCATAATTTAGATTGTAATAGATAAATACAATTAATCAGAATTATGGATGGAAGCTGGCTGATTTTAGCTGGAGTTGGTTTGTTTGCAGGGGTTATGGCTGGCATCTTGGGCATTGGCGGCGGATTTATCATTGTGTCTTTATTAGTTGCCTTGAACTATCCTTTTCCCCAGGCGGTTGCCACTAGTAGTCTGGTGATCATCATGAATTCTAGTGCTGGTAGTTTTTATAATTGGAAAATGGGTTACCTGAATCTACAGAGGGTGATCTATCTAGCAATACCAGCGATTATTTTTGCTCCTTTGGGAGCATATTTAACAGGAGAAATATCAGAGTATATTTTGCTAATTGTCTTTGCCTCTTTTATGCTCATTAATATTGCCTTGATTCAGCTTAAACAGAGCATTGCGGCGAAGCAACATCAATCAACTCAGGCGTTTAACCCCGTAGCTGCTAGAGCGATTACGGGAGGACTTGCTGGTTTTTTGGCTGGCCTTTTGGGGATTGGTGGCGGTGTAATTATGGTTCCTCTACAAATGTTGCTATTGAACGAAGACATTAAAACAGCAGTTCGCACCAGCTTAGGGGTGATTGTGACAGCAACGATTTCATCTTGTGTCTATCATTTATCTCAAGGCAATGTTCTGTTTATTCCAGGTCTAATTTTAGGAATTAGTGGGATGGTGGGTTCTCAACTGGGGACGAGGCTACTGCCCAAAATGTCTAATTCTTTGGTGAGCAAAGTTTTTAATTTGTTTTTAGTATCGATGGCACTATTCAACTTTTGGAAAGCCTGGATCAGCTATCAAAATCTCAGCTAAATACAGATCATCAAAAAATTTATAGCTTATAGCTAGTAGATGAAAGCTTAAGTAAAGATACCATTTTGTTAACCTTAAACCCTAATTAAGTACCTGGGTGGAATTAAATATAAAATAACGGATTCTTATTTTTCTCCCCTACTCCCCTATCTCCACTACTCCACCACCTCATATCAGTCTTTAAATTAATTATGCCTAGCTACTTATATCTAACTTGCTACTTGTTACTTAAGCGAAGCGTTACTAGAAGTAAAGTCCCTTTATTTCATCTTAATTCCTAATACCTGAGTATGAGCGCCTCTGGCTTGGGTGACACCGATGGTTCTTTCTGAGGCTTCGATCATCGGACGACGCAGACTAACTACAATAAACTGTGCTTCCTGTGCCTGTTGTTTGACCATCCGAGAGAGCTTTTCGACATTAGCACCGTCGAGGAACATATCTACTTCATCAAAGGCATAGAAAGGAGATGGACGGTATTTTTGTAGAGAAAAAATAAAGCCTAATGCAGTTAAGGATTTTTCGCCTCCAGACATGGAACTAAGTTTTTGTACTGGTTTACCTTTGGGGTGAGCAACTAAGTTTAAACCACCGTTGAAAGGATCGTTTTCGTCTTCTAACTGTAGATGTCCATCACCATCGGATAGTTCGGCATAGATTTTTTGGAAGTTCTCATTTACCGCATCGTAAGATTCTTTAAATGCTCGTAAACGGAGAGTGGTAAATTTCTCTACCCGTAACAATAATTCAGTTCTTTCTGCTTCAATCGTATCTAGTTTGTGGGAAAGTTCCTGTAGTCTCGCTTCGGTTTTTTCGTATTCTTCTAACGCCAACATGTTGACAGGTTCCATGGCTTCAAGACGTTTTTCGCCATTGCGAATCTGCTTTTGTAGCTGCTCTACCTGTTCCTGAAGATTGGCAAAAGTAATTGATTCTCCCGCTTCAATACCATCATCATTAACTAACTGAGGAATTTCAGGAATAGGATCGGGTAGTTCTTGTTCTTGTTCGGCTATTTGCTGTTGTAAGGTTTGTAAAGTTGCTTGCCTTTCTTGCTGTGTTGCTTGGAGTTTTTCTAATGTCCAGGTTTGTTTTTGATGGCGATCGCGCAATTCTTTTAACTTAGTTTCTAGGCGATCGCGTTCTTGTTTGGTTACTCCTAATTTTTCTGATAATTTAGCTAATTTTATTTCTGTAGTCGCAATCTTTTCGGTAATTTCTTTTAGCTGTTTATTTATTTCTGCTTGTTGCTCTTTAATTCTTAATCGTTCATTGGTTATTTGAACAATATTCTGTTCTGCTTCGGTGAATTTCTCTCTGGCTCTTTGATGTTTATTAGTTAATTCTAATAGTTGAGTTTCTGCCTGTCTTAAAGCTTGTTCGTGTTGTCTTAGCTGTTCTTCTTGACTGGCAATTATAGAACGTACCTGTTGCCATTCACTTTGAGCATACGAGTCTTCTAATATTTTTAGCTGCTGCTGTAATTCGTTTAAGCTTGCTTCTTGTTGAGGAATTTCGCGATTTAAACTTTCTAAACGAGACTGAATCTCATCTCTTTCTTGACGGTTGGTGTGTAGTTGATTAATTAATAATTCTCTTTGTCCAGTTAAACGTTTTAAATCTTTTTCTAACTGTTCCGACAGCATTTTGCTATCTCGACCAAGCTGTCTGGCTGCGGTTAATTCTGACTCTAAATCCTTGATCTGTGCTAACTGATCTGCTATTGTTTGGTCATAGTTGTTTAGGATGCGGGCTATTTCTGCCAGACGCTCTTTTAACGCTTCAACTTCAGGTTCGCGGTTGGCTGTTGCCCCAAAATGAAGGCTGGAACGACTAGATTGGCTTCCACCTGTCATTGCTCCACTAGCTTCGAGAATTTCCCCTTCTAAAGTCACAATACGGTGCTTGCCTAACTGAGAACGGGCATTATCAAGATTGTCAAACACAATCGTTCCGCCAAATACATAGGCAAAAATCTCCTCATAGCGCGGATCGCAGTCGACTAAATTGACAGCCAAGTCGATAAAACCACGACCAAAACGCATCGTGGCAACATTACCTAAAGATGGTGCTTGAATCTTATTCAAAGGTAAAAAAGTTGCTCTCCCTCCCCGCTCTCGTTTAAGCAATTCAATCCCTTGGGCAGCAACGCGATCGCTTTCGACGACAATAAAGCCTAATCTTCCTCCCGCAGCAGTCTCTAAAGCCAGGCGATAACGCTGTTCTACTTGCCCTAGCTGGACAACCAACCCCTCTATCCCTGAAAGATTGGAGTTGAGGATAATTTTACTGGCATAAGTTCCCTGTACTTCCTGCTGTGCCTGTTTCTTTGCTTCTAGTTTATCTAGCTCTCGCTGTTTGTCTCGCTGTTCTTTTAACAGACGTGCTTGGGTTTCCTGCTGTAAAGCGCGATCGCTTTCGGCTTCTGCTAACTGTTGGGCAATTGACTGGACATGACCTTGTTCTGTCGCCACCTGACTTGACAAGGTATCATATTCAGCTTGTTTAACTTTTAATTCTGCGTCAACTGCTTCTAATGACTCAGTTTGTTCCTTAATCGTTTGATCTAGCTGATTGTATCTCTCACTAATTCTGGCTTGTTCAGTACGCTGAGGATTAAGGGTTTCCTGGATTGCCGATACCTGACGAGATAAGTTTGCCTGTTCCTGCACCCAAGCTTCAGAAGCTTCAGCGATCGCATTGGCATTATTTTTACTCTGGGTAACAGCTTCTCTAGATGTCGCCGTATTACTTGTGAGAGTAGGAATAATCTCCTGTTCCAGCCTGGATTGCTCTTGAGCAAGCTGTTTGATCTCCCGCTGATATTGTTCTAAACTCTGTTCTGTCTGAACTAACGTTAGCTGCTGCTGCTGGCTCGTATTATTTAATTCCCCTAATTTTTGCTCTTGAGTAAGCTGTTTAGCTTTTTGAGTAGCTAAATCCGAGGCGACGGATAACTGTTCATCTTCTCCCAAAGCCTTGACTTGAGCATTGAGAGTTTCTAACTTAGCACTCTCTTCCATTATTTCTGTATTTAGTTTGCCAATACTTTCATTTAGCTGTAAGGCTTCTGTATCCCCGGCAGCCACCTGAACCTGTAACTCTTCTTGCTGTTGAGTCAGCGATCGCCAAACTAAAACCTGCTCATGGATTTTCTTTGCCTGTACCTGCTCTTTTAACTTACGATATTTTTCCGCTTTGACTCGATCTGCGGCAAGGCGATCGCGATTAGCAATCAGTTCTTGAGCAATAATATGGCATTTTTCTTCTTTTTCCCGTACTTTTTCTAGCGTATTACGGGTTTGCTGAATTTTACGATCAAATGCGCCAACTCCCGCCAACTCATCGATAATTTCCCGTCTTTCCTTAGAATTCATTGTAATGATGCTGGTAACATCCCCCTGCAACACCACGTTATACCCTTCAGGATAAATCCTTAACTTCTGTAGCTGTTCATGAACTTCCGTCGCGCTAGACACTTCCCCGTTAATATAAAACGTTGAAGTATAATTACCCTTCTTCCCTACCCGTAACCTACGAGTAATTTTCCATTCCAGACTATCACCATTGGTGATCGCAATTATTTTTTTATCATCTTGATCTACCGAGGCTGTTTCTACTTCTGCTAACTCTTCTAATTGTTCCTCTTCTGCACCATTACTATTTTCATTCTCGTTGCTGCTATTTCCCGAAACCTCTGGCAATTCTTCGGCAGCAGAAATCAAAGCTTTCGCATCAGTCACCGTTGTCACCACATCGGACAAATCACCCAGATCGGTCAAGTCAAAAGTAACAGAAACCACCGCTTCTGCGGCTTTGCCATTAGCAATATGCTTATTATTGACCAAATCTGGCAGGCGATCGGCGCGCATTCCCTTAGAACTCGCCAAATTTAAACAAAACAGCAAGGCATCTAAAATATTTGACTTTCCCGAGCCATTTGGTCCCGAAACTACGGTAAAACCAGGTAATATAGGAACTTTTGTTGTACCACCAAAGGATTTAAAGTGAGACAGTTCAACACGCTTAATATGAACCATGAACTATAGTTTCGACTCGGTAAAATAAAATAGTATTTTTGTACTAATTGACGGTCACGTTATTGGGAACACTACTGGTTGTACCTGTAATTAAGCAATATGGGTGGAAAAAACTAGTTTTCTTAACACTTGGTAATATTTCTCAGACAAGCTTCAAAAGGCAATAAGGAAAATTAACCAACAGAAAATACCAATGATTTTTACATCTGCGCTCAGATCTCTTTTTCATATTCTTCACAGTTTTGCTGTATTTTCAGCTACGTGGTAGCAAATAATTAATTGAAATATTTATTGTTGCCAGATGCAAACTTTCTAGCTCATTATTTGGTTTATGTACGAAGCACAAGACAACTATCAAAATTCTCATGATGCAGACTACGATTTTGCCAATCAAGAGGAAAATTATCAAGACTTAGGGTTAGAACAATCTGATACAGGGTCAGAAATGACCGAAAGCTCTGATACTTCCGTAAATATGGAGGAGAAAAATGATCTAGAGAAATCTGAACCAAACGATGCAGATTCATTAGAGACGAATCAAGAGCAAAACGGTGAAGCTGACACTCTGGACAGCCCAGGTAATGCTGGTACACCGATTGAAAGCTCTAATACTTCCGTAAATATGGAGGAGAAAAATGATCTAGAAAAATCTGAACCAAACGATGCAGATTCATTAGAGACAAATCAAGACCAAAGCGGTGAAGTTGCCACATTGGGCAGCTCTAGTAATGCTGGCACACCAATTGAAAACTCTAATATTCCCGTAAATGTTGATGATGGCAATGACATCGAGAAACTGGACTTTAGTTCCCAATATACAAATCCCAACGGAACTGGTGATGATTTATTGACTGGTACTGAAGGAGCCAACACCTTTGACATTACCGCATTATTAAATGCCAAACCCGAAATTTACCAACAACATGTTGATGGTGAAGGCAAAATTGATTGGGCAGGTGTAACAGGAGAAAATAATAATTATCACGATCACTGGCTAGACAATATCGGTCAAGATACTATCATGGACTTCAGTGGTAGTGGTGGTGATGGAGACAAGGTTAACATTGCTGGTCATACTGTCGCGGTTACTGTCCTTGAAGAGTCAGATAACCAAATTAAATTAGGTTTATATAGCGATCAGGGTGCTGATGGTTCTCGCGGTAGCGATGCTCATGATTTTGATGTGACAGGTACTCTTACCATTAATCATGATGGAAATTTTAATTACGGTAGTGATGTAACCGTCGATCCTCATGCTGTTGACGGGGCTTTTGAATTTGCCTAAATTGAACTTTTAATCAATTAGCAGATATATTGAGGTGAACATTAATTACCTCATATATCTGCTGTCTGCTAACTGCTAACTGATGTTACGCACGTCAGGTCTTAAACCCTTGAGATTTCGTTCTCAACAATTACTGAAACTATTGAAATCTCGTTTAACTGCGTAACATCAGCTGCTAATTTAAAAAGTGATCGATAGACTCAGTGTGAACGAGAGAATTTTGATCGGCTAAATAAAATTAGGAATAGAGATACAGGCGATCGCGCAACACTGGGCTTGTGCCAAATTCAGCTAATTAAGGATTTGCTGCCTTGTGATATACATTACTAGGTGGGATACCTTCCATATTAATAATGCTCTGAATCACCGAGCCAACTATCGGTGCAGCAACGGTAGAGCCGAAGGTATATTTTCCATGAGGTTCGTCCACTACCGCTAAAACTGCATATCGAGGTGCTTCTACAGGAAATATCCCCACAAAGCTGGTGATTTTGGCTTTGTCATCGTATCCTCCTTGACCAACTGCTTTTTGAGAAGTCCCAGTTTTACCCGCAATACGATAGCCTTTAATTTTGGCAGCATAGCCACTTCCATCTTCAACCACTTCTTCCATCATTTCTAAAACCGTTTTAGCAGTTTTGGGTGAGAAGATTTGCTTGCTATTTGGTGGTTGGGAATAGTGAAGATAGCCTTTATAGTCTGATAAACCTCTAACTACATGGGGCGTGATTAATTTCCCTTGATTAGCTATGGCTGCATGAAGCTGAATTAACTTCAGGGGAGTCAAAGAAAAACCCTGACCAAAAGAGGTAGTGGCAGGTTCAATTTCTCTGACAGTAAATTCCACCTCATTTTTTAATCTGCCTGGAGTATAACCAGGAATATCAAAATCGATTTGATCCTCAATTCCTAACTTTTGCAGATCATGATAGTAATCTAAAGGTTTCATGCGTTGTATAATCTTGATCATGCCGACATTGCTAGAATACTTAAGAATTTCAGCCAGAGTTAATTTTCCTCTTGCGCCTTCTGTGGCAAAATCGTGATTACGCACCAATGCATCCTTAATTTTAATTTCTCCCGTATCATTAAAAGTATCGTCAGGATCGATAACCCCTGCATCCAAAGCCAGGGCAAGATTAATCGGCTTAAAAGTTGAACCAGGCTCATAAAGATCGGTGATTGCCCAGTTTTTAAATAGTTCAATCTTAGATTTATAGTAAGTATTCGGATTGTAAGTAGGTTCTGATACCAAAGCAGCGATCGCTCCATCACGAACATCCATGACAATCACCGCACCCTTCCTTGCCTTATATTTATCCATCTGTACTTTGAGGGCATTGCGGGCAATCTGCTGTAATCTCAGGTCAATAGTTAGCTGTAGTCGCAGATCGTCGAAGTTAAATAGCTGTTGCGATCGCTCTAAATTTCCTGGATGAAAGATCGATTTTGAGTTTTCAAAGCTGCGAGTCATCTTCCAGCTAATCGGCTTGCGTTCTAAAAGCTTATTTTGAGTGTATTCTACTCCTGCTTGGGGAGTACGAGTGCTGTCTAAATTAACATAGCCTGTGACCTCTGCCGCCATATCTTGATGAGGATAAAAACGAGTGTAGTTTTGCTTGAGATCCAAACCATCAATTTGCATCCCGACAATTTTCTCTTTGACAGATTCGGGCAGATCTTTTGACAAAAGAATACCCCAGTCTTGTTTGGCAAAGATGGCTAATAGTTCGGCGGGAGTTTGCTTACCCAATATTGCTGATAGTTGTTCGGCAATTTCTGCTGCGGGTACTGCTTGGGAATTACGCCTAAATAGATGAGGATGGACGTAAAGAGTATAGGTAATACGGTCGGTGGCTAAAACATTTTGCTGGCGATCTACAATTTGACGACGAGGAATATAAAAATTTAGCTTGGTTGTTTGCTGATCTGTGGCGATCTGGCTTAATTTTTTCCCTT
This sequence comes from Pleurocapsa sp. CCALA 161, assembly GCF_003003995.1. Classification (GTDB taxonomy): domain Bacteria; phylum Cyanobacteriota; class Cyanobacteriia; order Cyanobacteriales; family Xenococcaceae; genus Waterburya. The sequence continues at coordinate 49,641 of NZ_PVWF01000006.1, forward strand.
GAGGTGCTTGCTCGTATTTAATTGCCGGATCGATGACCTGGAGATAATACAGTTTAGCTCCCAAAGCAAATGCTCCAATAACTAGAATACCCCAAATGATAAATAGTCTAGCGATCGCCGTATTCGCAGTTGGCATTGTTCTCTCCCAATCGCTGTTGCGACCATTGCGGGACGAAGGGCGACGTTGTGGCTGCTGTCGTTTAGTTGGCTTTAAGGAATTTCTGCTATTTGACTTGAAAGGAAGTTTAAACTTAGATTTGGACATAGTTGAGCTTCTAAGCTGTCTAACATTTAAGATGAGTTATGGGTATTTTTTTGCTATCTACATAAATTTACCTAGATTGCTCAACTCAGTAATTTCATGCAAAGATAACTGTATCAATTAAAGTTATTTTGACTTTTATTTAGAGAACAATTAGTAAATAAAAAGCAGCAAAAATTGATACTAACTAATAACCATGAAAATCTCAATTTTTTTTAGCTTAATATCCCAAACTTTCATATTTTAACTTGGCTATTTCTTGCTGGCTGGGCTGACGATCTACTGGTTTTCTCGCCTGAACTTGAGCGGGACTAACAAAAATTGCCGATTCTGGCTCTGGGATTGTCAATCTTTTGTCTTGCCCTGCTGCTTGAGCAAGCTGATATTTAATTGTTTCGTTAACTGCTACTAACTGGCGTTCCTGTAACTGCAAATTTTCTAAATGTTGATACTCCTGACTCCATAAATCGGGAATTTTTACTGTAGAAACATAGAGACTGATGCTGGCAGTCATAGTGGCGATCGCCAAACCAAAAGAACTTTTTTGGATTAAGGAAAGGGTTTGTAGCTTTTTAGGCAGATTGTTGGTACGGAAAGCCTTCGGCTTAACAAGTTTTGTCGGTTGTTCTGGCGATCGCTGAACTATGTTCGGCTGATTAACAACCTCGTGAGGTTGAGCTTGAGGATAATAGTAATCAGTCGAAAAATCAGGTTTTCTAAGAGCCGACATTGATCAATCTCCATGTTTTTTGTTAAGCCATTGGGCGAATTTTAGCTTACATTCAAAAAAATGATAAGAGCAAAATTATTAAAAATTAATAGTTGATCTTGAAGTCAATAAAGATAAGATGAAGCTTAGATAAAGATTGAATAAAAGAAAATTTTGGTTTAATTTTTTTTCATTTTTAAGCAAAATTAACATCGCTAATTATTTTTTTGATTGTTTATTATGCCCAAAATTGCCTCACTATTTTCAAACCTTTACTCTTATTAAGTAAGAATTTAATTACAGCTATAAATAAAACTATGCAGGTAATAATTGTTGGCGCGGGTCCTACAGGTGCAGGACTGGCATTAATGCTAGTCAAAAAAGGGATTAAAGTAAAACTAATCGAAGCATCTCGCGATTTTAAGCGACAATTTCGGGGAGAAGGGTTAATGCCCAGTGGCTTAGATGCCCTCGAACAGATGGACTTGCTCAAACTATTATCAGATATTCCGCATCGAACTATCGATGCTTGGGAATTTTTGTTATCTCACCGTAGTTTATTTAAAGTGAATGAGCCGATAGAAGCAACAGGAAAACGCTGCACCACAGTAGTTTCACAACCTCATTTGTTATCAGCAATTATTCAGCAGGCCAAAACTCATTCTCAATTTGAATTTATTCAAGGAGAAGCTGTCCAGGATCTTTTATCGGTCAATAATCGTATTTGTGGGGTTAAATTAGGTTCTGGAACAGAAATTAATGCCGATCTAGTGATTGCTGCTGATGGACGTAATTCGATAATTCGCCAAAAAGCAGGAATTGATTTAACTAAGCTGCAAAGTAGTATGAATATTCTTTGGTTTAAACTTGATTCTGGAGCTTTATCTCAATCAAGCAATATTTTTTATTCCATTATTCAAGGCAAAAATGCCTTCGGTATGTTCAGAGGTTCATCTGGTCAATTACATTTTGGCTGGGGACTTCATGCAGACGATAACTACAATTGGAAAACCGTTAATTGGGTAGAAAAACTGGTTGCTACCTCTCCTCCATGGTTAGCAGAACATATCCTGAAACATCAAACTAGCCTAACTCAACCGCTACTTTTATCAGTTGTCGTCGGTAGATGCGATCGTTGGTCAATTCCTGGACTACTGTTACTGGGGGATGCAGTCCATCCCATGTCCCCAATCCGCGCTCAGGGGATTAACATGGCATTTCGTGATGCGATCGTCGCTGCTAATCACTTAGTTCCAATTTTAAGCAATTCAGCAGCCAATCTAAGTCAAATTGACGCAGTATTACCCTTGATTCAACAGGAAAGAGAACCAGAAATTATCCGTATTCAACAACTACAGGCAGAGGAAATGGGTCAGGCAGAACTACTACACAACAGCGCCTTGGTTCGCTGGGGTGCTAAAACCTTTGCGCCGATAATTCGTCCAGGGATTAAGTATTCTTGGTTAAAAAGACAAAAGCAACTACGCCAGGGAGTAACCAAAGTTACTTTAAAAGCTGATAGCTTATAGCTACGAACTAATAGGTTTGAAACAAAGATAATTCACATCAGGCGTATTGCATGTAAACTACGCTTAGATTTAAATATTCAAAGGTCAGGTTTCCTGCCGTAAAGACATGACTTGCCTGACCATTGGTTTAGAGAAAATAGAAAAAGCACGTTATACCATTTCTCTAAACTAGTTAGATAGATGAGCGTTTAAATATAGGTTGGCATAGATTGGCTTTAGGCACGAAACCTAACATCTCATAAGCTTTTGTTGGGTTGCACGCTTAGTTTAACCCAACCTACCAAGTCTGCAATGAATGCCAGAGAATTGGTATTATCTAGATTTTTTCCCTTTTCTCAATCTCAATGAATGCACGAAAATTGGGAGGGTTAAAAAATGCTAGACAGCTTCTAGATTCTTCTCTCCCGTCCGAATACGTACAACTTGATCTACAGGGTAAACAAAGATTTTGCCGTCGCCAATCTCCCCAGTGCGAGCAGCAGCGATGATTTTGTCTACTACCATATTGACCTGATCATCTTCAATAACAATTTCAATTTTGAGCTTTTGTAAAAACTCAACCGTATATTCAGAACCGCGATAACGCTCAGTTTGACCTTTTTGACGACCAAATCCCCGAACCTCAGAAACAGTCATGCCAACTACTCCAGCGTTAACCAGAGCTATTTTGACTTCATCTAATTTAAAAGGTCTGATAATAGCTTCTATTTTTTTCAATTTCCTATCTCCTATCTTTAATTATGAAAGATTGACTTTCACTATTTTACGTGTATTTATCTAGAAAGCTAGTCCAAAAAGATCGAGAATGTAATGGTTTAATTATCTGGTAAACAAAAAAGCATCGCTTATTGATATTTATTTTAAGACTTGTTTAATCGTTTTTTTAATCATCAATAATTGCATCGCGATCTAGCAGCAAGAGATTACGCAGACTACCTGTATCAAGATCCGTTAACCACTGTTCCCCTGCACCAACAGTTTGTTCGGCTAGTTCTTTTTTGCTTTCAATGATGTCGTTAATTCGTTCTTCTAAAGTACCCGTGCAGACAAACTTATGTACCTGCACATTGCGCTGTTGTCCGATGCGAAATGCCCGATCTGTCGCCTGATTCTCTACCGCAGGATTCCACCAGCGATCAACGTGGAAGACATGATTTGCTCTGGTGAGATTGAGTCCAGTTCCTCCTGCTTTAAGGGATAAGATGAAAATTTTGGGTCCATTGGGTTCATTTTGGAAGCGGTCTACCATTTCTTGTCTGGTTTCGCGGGGAGTTGCACCGTATAAGAACATCACTTCTTCTTTGAGCTTTTGGGACAGATAGGGTTTAAGTATCTTACCCCACTCGGCAAACTGGGTAAAAATTAAAGAGCGATCGCCTTCATCGACAATTTCTTCGAGCATCTCTTCTAAACGCAATAATTTACCAGAGCGATCCCCGAAATGTTCTGTTCCCACAATTGCTTGTTGAGCTTGATTTTTATCTAGTAATGCGGGATGGTTGCAAAGCTGTTTAAGACGCAATAATAAGGTCAGAATTAAGCCACGGCGTTTAATCCCGTCAGCATCTTCAATCTCTTCAAGAGAGTTGTCTACTAGCTGTTGATAGAGTTCTGCCTGTTCTGCTGATAGCCCGCAAAATACGTTCATCTCCTGCTTTTCGGGCAAATCTTGAATAATATTTTGATCGGTTTTTAACCGACGCAGAATAAATGGTTGGGTAAGAGATCTAAGAATGTTTAAAGATTCGCGATCGCCATATTTTTCAATTGGGGCAGCAAATCTTTTTTGAAAGAAGTTACGATTACCCAAAAATCCTGGGTTGAGAAAGTCAAGAATTGACCATAATTCAGTCAAGCGATTTTCTACTGGTGTACCAGTTAAAGCAATGCGAAATCCTGCGGGAATCTCTCTTACTGCCTGAGACTGTTTTGCCGAGGGGTTTTTAATATTTTGAGCTTCATCTAAAACTATTCCTTGCCAGTCTATACTTGATAAGGTTTTTTGATCGCGATGCACGAGGGAATAGCTGGTAATTACTAGCTGTTGATCTTTGACTGTTTTGGCAAATGACTTTCCTTGTTCTCTTTGATTGCCGTGATGAATCATTGTTTTCAACTTAGGAGCAAATTTTTTAACTTCTCGTTCCCAGTTATTAATTACAGAGGTAGGACAAACTAATAGTGTGGGTTTTTTTAACAGCTTTTGCTGTTTAAGATTAAGCAAGAAGCCAATTAACTGTATAGTTTTGCCCAAGCCCATATCGTCTGCTAAACAAGCGCCTAATCCCCAAGTATTTAAAAAGGATAGCCAGCCCACACCCTTTGCCTGATAAGGACGTAATTCGCCTTGAAAATCCTTGATCTTATTTACGGGTTCAACGGATTTATCATCAGAAAGATTATCCAATAAGCCTGCTAAAACTCCTGTTGGTTCAAACTTCACTACGGGCAACTTGGCTAAAGTTTTGGTATCTCCTGTAGATAAACGCAACGCATCTTCAACTGAAAGATCTAGCTGATCGTTAGATTGATCTAATACCGCTTGGGCAGCCCTCACATCGGCTGGTTGTAGGGCAATCCACTGTCCATCAATTTCCACAATTGGCGACTTCTGCGCCAGCAGCTTTTTAAAGTCTGTTTTAGAAACAGTGCGATCGCCCACCGCAATTTCTAATTTATACTTGAGCATACTTTGCAGACTTAGACGTTCTCCTTGTCTCTGGGAGACGCTAGCAGTCATTTTGATGCCCAATCTTTGCCCACTATTGTCATTAGTTAAGCCAGGAGGTAGAATTACCCCCAAACCATTGTCTCTTAATTGCCAAACCTTTGCCCGAATAAACTCATACACCTGAATCGGATCAAGAGTACAGCTAATCGGTTGACTCTGATTTAAACTCTCTCGCACAGGTTCATAAATACGGGTTGCCAATCCTAAACCTTTAAGCAAAGTTTCTTGGGGGTTTTCAATGGTGCGATCGCCAATTTTGAGAAATTCAGCAGAACATTGCCAGATTGTCCCTGCATCCACAATAAAATCGAGATTATCTAAAGCTTGTAAATAATAGTTTAATGACCAGTCTGGCTGTTGCCCATCTTCTTGTGTTGCTATCGGTGGTGTTAGCACAAAACAAACTCGATAACGATTTAAGCCTAGTTCGTTTTGTCGATTAACTATATACTCGCTGACGGGTAGCGTCCAGCTATATAAGGCATGAGTTAGACGGTTAACATTGCTTTGATTTGTTTCTAATACAGAAGATGCCGACAGCGATCGCAACCAGGGTTCAATACTGATATCTTTATAGCTATGGGGATTATAATCAATCCAAGAACGTAACCGCGCATCTAAAAGTAGGGAAAGCGATCGCAATAATAATCCTTCCTCGGTGGTATTGGCTTGAGATTCTTCTGCATCTAAATATGCTAAACAAGCTTCTGGTAGTGCTTGGGTAAATTTTGCTAACCGTACTCGATCAACTTCACTATCGATTAAAGGTTGCCAAACACCTCTATAGCTAGTTTTGCGAGATTTTTTTGCTTCAATTCCTGGCAAAAACTTTTGTCTGACAATTAAATCTAACGCCCACCGATATATATGCGACCAATAACGGAGATCCCCCGCTAAATAGTCTGTTCCAGACTGTAGCGCACTGAGGGATAACATCTGCAATAAACTAATGGTTTCCTCGATAGTCAAACGAAATCCTTTTACTTCCCACAGATAAAGATCTAGTTTTGATTCATTTTCAACTGCGTTTCTCGCAAATACAGGCTGTACTTTCTTGCTTTGTGCCGACTCGGTAATGATTGTCGGCATCCCTACCAGCTGAGTATGCCACTTACTTTGATTCAATAAATCGCCAACTTCTAATTCATGGCTTGGGAATCGATCCAGCAATTCTGAACGTTGCAAGCTAAAGGGATGAATAAAATCCCCTGACTTATTGAGAGAAAAGGTTTCGTTAACCAAAGAACGCCAAGCTTGTCCCCAGACAAAGAAATAATCTTGACCCGCATTAACGATCCAACTGCCGTGAATAATTGACATAATTATCTTAATTGAGACTAGACAAGCCAAGCGTAAGGAGCGTAACTTTGTTACTACACCTCAAACTTATAAATTACGAACTACATCCTTCCCAATCCCATAGCTGATTCGTTGAAAGAAGAAACATCGTAATGTATTGATTAGTTTAGCAAGTTTACTCGATCACCTATAATTTATTACTTATTACTTATTAATTACTTCATAAATATTTGATCGTCTGCACCTGATGACTTTAACGATCAATTGAAATTTGCTACCAGGATCTATTATCTAGTTTAATTAAGGGATCGCAAATGAATTTACTCATGGCGATCGCATTTTCTGGCTTAATTGTCAGATAATTGACTTGAAAATATTTAAAAAAGCTCAAAACTCTAATCATATTTGTAGCTAACAAGTACTGTTCTCTAGCTTTGCTAATTAAATAATTTGAACTTAAAACGACAATATTTGCACTATTTACACTGTTTAGCATTTTCAATTACGATCATTACCCTGATCTTGAACACCTTGGCGACACCTCAAATTATGGCTGAGTCTATATCACCAGAACAGATCCAAGCAATAATCGTCAGACAGGCTCAAGCTTGGGAAGAGCAAAATGCTCAGGCGATTGTCAATGATTTTGCTGAAGAGGCGATCTTTATAGCCGCAGGGTTTAAATTTACAGGTAAGCAGCAAATTAAACAAGCAGCCCAAGATTACTTTAAACAGTTTTATCATACCTCTGTAAAAATTAAACGCACTATTGTTGACGGCGATCTCGGTGCAGTGGAATGGGACTGGCGCGACCAGAACCGTAAAACTGGCAAAGAAAGTTTTGCAGAAGATGCAATTATCTTTGAATTGGCAAACGGAAAAATTTTGTACTGGCGTGAATATATTGAAAAGAAAAAATAAATATAAGCTGAATTTATCATTTACATTAATAATAACAATGTAATCAACCTTGATTAAAGTATAAATACTCAGCTATTGTAATTACAAGAGTCAAGCCTAATCATAAATAAGCTTAATGACTCATCTAGTTTAGAACCTAGACAAATAAATAACTAGCAATTATAAGCAAAATGACCACAACTTTACAACAGCGCGAAACACGCGGTGCTTGGGAGAACTTCTGTCAGTGGGTAACAAGCACAAACAACCGCATCTATGTAGGTTGGTTTGGAGTCTTGATGATTCCTACATTATTGGCAGCAACAACTTGTTTCCTAATCGCCTTCGTAGCAGCACCACCAGTAGACATCGACGGAATCCGTGAACCAGTAGCAGGCTCATTGATCTACGGCAACAACATCATCTCAGGAGCAGTAGTACCAAGCTCAAACGCAATCGGACTACACTTCTACCCAATTTGGGAAGCAGCATCCTTAGATGAATGGTTATACAACGGTGGCCCTTACCAACTGATCATTTTCCACTTCTTAATCGGCGTATTTTCTTACCTCGGTCGTCAGTGGGAACTATCATTCCGTTTAGGAATGCGTCCTTGGATCTGTGTAGCTTACTCAGCGCCAGTATCCGCAGCGACAGCAGTATTCTTAATCTACCCATTAGGACAAGGTTCATTCTCTGATGGAATGCCTTTAGGAATCAGTGGAACATTCAACTTCATGTTGGTATTCCAAGCAGAACACAACATCTTGATGCACCCCTTCCACATGTTGGGAGTAGCAGGAGTATTCGGTGGAAGTTTGTTCAGTGCAATGCACGGTTCATTGGTAACATCTTCCCTAGTACGTGAAACAACAGAAACAGAATCACAAAACTACGGATACAAATTCGGACAAGAAGAAGAAACCTACAACATCGTGGCAGCACACGGCTACTTTGGTCGTCTAATCTTCCAATACGCATCCTTCAACAACAGCAGAAGTCTACACTTCTTCTTAGGAGCATGGCCAGTAATCGGCATCTGGTTCACAGCAATGGGTATTTCCACAATGGCGTTCAACCTAAATGGATTTAACTTCAACCAGTCGGTAATGGATTCACAAGGACGTGTAGTCAACACCTGGGCAGACATCTTAAACAGAGCCAACCTCGGTTTTGAAGTAATGCACGAACGTAATGCACACAACTTCCCTCTTGACCTTGCTAGTGGCGACTCTGCTCCTGTAGCTTTAAGCGCTCCTGCAATCAACGGTTAATCTTGGACTAGATTAAATTAATTAAAAAAATGCTCTCCATTTATTTGGGGGGCATTTTTTTTGGGCTTTTGTTATAGATTACTAATTAAAAAGAAGACATCATATTGTTTTTAGGGGCGAATGGGCATGCGCCCTTACAGAGTTTTTATTTGTAGCAAACGCAAACATTTAAGTATTTCATTGAAAATTCTAGGTTTTTACTCGATCATTAGTTGTAAAGATTGCTAATTTTTCTCTCTAACTATTTTTGAGAATTGCTATGAGCTTGTAAAAATTTGTGATTATTTTATCTTATAGAAGATGCTTTAATTTTGCATTGTCATAGAGAGATTTAACAATTTCTTTGATATCTTGAGTCTGGTTTTTATCCACTACGAGTGTTACCTTACCATCACGAACAATTACCACATCCTTTAGACCAATGGTAACAATCACTTCATCATTATCGCTGGTATAAATAATGGCATCTTGAGTGTTTTTGCTAATATGAGTGCCTAATTCTACATTATCCTGTTCACCCTTAAGCAATCGCTCAACTCCATTCCAATCGCCTAAATCGTCCCAGCCAAAATTAGCAGGGAGAACATAGGCTAGCTGAGTTTTTTCCATCAATGCATAATCAATGCTTTCCTTTTTTAATTCTGCATAAGCATCACGACCTTTTTCTGCTAAAGAATGGAGCAACTTAGGAGCATATTTAGCTAATTCGTCTAAAACAACTTTTGCCTGAAAGATAAACATACCGCTATTCCAGCTAAAATTACCTGTTTTAATAAATGACTGTGCGGTAGCTTGATCTGGTTTCTCGGTAAAGCGAGTCACTTGATAAACAGGTAATTGATTAAAGTATCCCTGTTTCTCTCCTTGTTCAATATAGCCATAGCCAGTTGCGGGCTGATTTGGGGTAATGCCTAAAGTTACAATAGATGGCTGTGCAAGTGCTTGTTGAATAGCCGCATCTAAAGTTGTGTTGTAGGCGGCAACATCCCCAATCCAATGATCTGAGGGAAAAAAGCCCACCACGACATCTTTGCCATATTTTTTAGCTACTTCCAACGTTGCCCAAGCTACTGCGGGGGCAGTGTCGCGACCTTGAGGTTCAACTAAGATATTTGATTGAGGCAAATCTGGGAGTTGCTTTTGCACTCCCTCAGCAATAATTTCTGAGGTAATTACCCACAGATTTTCCCATCCTCCCGCTAAATCTAGAAGACGATTGGCTGTAGATTGCAAGAGACTCCTACCACTACCATCTAAACAAAGAAACTGTTTAGGTCTTTTAAGACGGCTAACTGGCCAAAAACGCTCTCCTTTACCGCCAGCTAGAATAATTGGAATTAACTTTAGTTTCATTTGCTTTTTCGATAATGAAGTAGGACATTAAAAACAATATTAAGTAAACAAACTTACTCAAAAAATTTCAATTAGTAAAGCTAATTAAGCGTTTTTTTTACAACAACTATAGATTACGCTGGTAATATGTGTCATATGATCTTGCTTATTTAAATAATCAATATTTTGTACGATGCTACTCAATTAAAATTTGAGCAATTGTGGCAATCGCATTTTGTTAAACTACGAATCACATTTAGTTTATTTTTTCTGCTTCAGGGAAGTTAATTTTAAGATATTGAAAAAAATCAAGCGCTTACTTATATTCAATTGATAATCACAGTATAAAAATAAAGATAATTTGCATGAATCACAAGCGATCGCATAATAGTAATCTATCCTCGCAGCAAACCGAAAAAGACACGGTAGCCCAAGAAAAGAATCAAGTTGAGTCAATTAAATTATGCTCAGGCGATCGCGTTATCGAACAATCATCAAACCTTCATCAGGTTAACCTATTACAGCAATCTTTGTGGTTGTGGTGGCGACATTTATCCCAGTCATATTTTAATCAGGGTCTTTTTTGGGGAGGATTAGTTAGTATGACCTCAATTTTGTCAGCTATTGGCGGTGTTGCCTTAACTAAAATTGATTTAGTTAATCGAGAGATATCTCAAGTACTCCCGCAAAATTTTTCGATATCAGCTTCGGTAGAAGATTCAAGATTAAATACGCCCCTGCCGTTAAATACTAATCTGCCTAGAGGAAAAATCACATCTGAGCCAGAACCAAATCGCCTTAGTGACAATTCATTACCAAAATCTACCCCAAAGCTAGCGCTCCAAAATAGTCAAGCAACATCCACTATCAAGACACCTCAGCCATTATCTAGCCAACAAAGTAGCGTGCTGGCAAGGAAAAACTCTGTTCAAAACAATCTGATCGAGGTGCAGAATACCACCAATAATCCTGAACTTGGTCGACAAGTGGTGGCTTATTTGAGGCAACAAAATTTTCGCCATGTTTATTTGGTTCAACACATCCCGCTAAAATTAAAACAAACCAAAATTGTGTCAAATTATGGTCAAGTAGAAACAGCTGATTATCTCAAAAATATTTTAGGGTTTGGTAACTTAGAGGCGCAATCGACTTTGCAACAGCCAAAATTACTCCTTCAGCTAGGAGAAGATGCGCTTTTCCAAATCAACTATCGTTTCTACCGCTAACCATCAAATTGACATCAACATCGACTTATTACAGTAATTTATTTATGCTTTTATCTCAACTAAGACAGCATTTCCTGAGTATCTTGTTAGTCGTGGCGATCGCAATTATTTGGGTATTATTAGACGCTACTCCCGCGATCGCTCAAGAAAGCGCGATTAACTATACCTATAGCGAAATCCGACAGCAAGATTTCTCCCACAAGAATCTAGTTGGCGCAGTTTTTGCCGCCGCAGATGCTAGAGGGTCTAACTTTGAAGGCTCGAATGTCAGCAATTCGATTTTAACTAAGGGAATTTTTATCAACACCAACCTTAAAGACTCTAACTTTACTAGTTCTTTGATGGATCGAGTCTCTTTTGAAAACTCTGATTTAACCAACGCTATTTTTCAGGATGCAGTCGCTACCAGCACTATTTTTGAGGGTGCAAACATCACAGGTGCGGATTTTACAGGCGCAATTCTAGACCGTTACCAGATTTATTTAATGTGCAAAAGAGCTGAAGGAACTAATCCTGTAACTGGAGTAGAAACTAGGTATAGTCTAGGTTGTCGAGATTAACTAGCAGATGGAATCTGGGGAACTCGATCAACAGATTGAGATACCTCTGCTGGAATTACCATTTCTACCGCAGCTTTTTTAGGCTGTTTTTTACCCACAGGCGGAATTTCTAACAAGTCTCTTGTTCCTGTAAGACCTTGACCAATAAACAGAAGTAGTGCCAAGCAATTAAGCGCAATATGAAGATTGCGGATAGTAATGCTACGATAAATATCATCTATGATAGCGAGGGAGAAAATCATCAATAGAGAAACGGCTATTCCCAGATAATAGTGTGACCAATACCACTCATCTGGTAGTCGCCATACTCCATCTTGTTGACCGATCACAACTAAACCAATCCCTGTGAGGGTAGCAAAAATACCTCGCCAAAGCTTAGGTCTAGCACGCAGCAAGAGAACCAGAGAAGCGATCGTGGCAACAAATAGCAAAATGATTAAAATTGCTTGAGGATTATTTTTAGTCCACAGACCTTTTTTAATAAAGCTTTTATAAATAATCGAATAGGCTAAGGCAATTAAGGATACGACTACAACGCTGGCAGCTAACCAGCGACCAAATTTAACATGTTCTCTTCCTACCAGCGCAGGAATTTTTTTATCTTGTTTGGCAGCTAAACGACGCTGACGAGTTTGCCACGCAAAATTGCTGACAATTCCAACCAACGGGAAAACAAAGATTACTACTAGGACAGGATGAATCAAGGAAACTAAATCTTCGCTTCCTAGGTTAGAAAAGGCTAAATACTGCTGCAAAGCAAGAGAAGTCAAGATATATGTATTCATGGTATTTACAAGATAAATTCTCAAATTATTGCCAATGAGTTGCCAAGCAACTTATCGTCTTTGTAAACAAGTTAAAACACAATTATGAAAATAAACTGAATTTATTCTGATTTTAAAATGCGCAACCAGCTAAAGAATTAAATCTTTGTAGCTTCTTTCGATTTGTGTAACGTCTTGGTAATCATTTGCGTGCGAAATGAAGAAAATACGATCATATGGGTGGTTTGACCATAATTTTCACCTCTTGTAAAAGCTTAGTTACATTGATTTTTCAGCGATCGCCGATTGATCGCCTACTGAATAAATTTTTTGTTGGTAACTTTTTGAGATGCGATCGCTTTAAGCAATCTTTAAATATGTTCGCCTTCAAGCACAATATACTTGTATTGTGATTGTTGTATTTATGGTGCAAATTTTATTGAATGTTGGCAGATAAATTCATTTTAGATTTGGAATGCGTAGATCTTCAGAATAAAGAATTACTGCCTGATTATTCAGGGATTTATTATGTCATAGATCGTCAACATCTGATCTGGTACATAGGGCGCTCTGTCAACTTACAACAAAGGTGGAATAATATTGTCAATCCTCACCATAGATATCATCAATTACTTACTATTGCAACTCAAAAAAATACAGAGTTTTTCATTTATTACTCTCAGGAGAAGAAAAATAACCTTAACAAACTAGAAAAAACGCAAATAGCTAAATATCAGCCTTGTCTTAACTACACACCAGTAGCAAAAAATAAATATTTTAATTCCAACTCAGTTCAAAATTATAAACTGAGAAAATATAGTTACAGCAATAGTAATTTAAATACGTCACTCACAATATTATCTGATATTAAAAATCATCAAAATAAATATATGCAAGAAACAATTAATAGTATACAGAATTTGTCAAATAACAACTCGTCTTTAGAACAATTTAAGCGTAAGTTTATAAATATCAAGAATAAAGATCTAAAATTGAATCTTGAGCTAGAAATTTGTGTTGACTCACAAAATAAACTCTTTGTTAGACATTATATGCATTCTATATTTTGCTATCGTATTGATATTGAAGATCTGAAAGATAAAGATTCAATTGAAGACTGTATATCAACTTTAGAATCACATTTTGAATGTTTATATGAACATTCCTTAAGGTGGTTAGGATATAAACTAAGTTGTAAAGAAATTTTGCTGATTGATGAAGAAGAACAGATTGAGATAGAAACTCAGGCAATTATGTTACCTTTTCGTCTGTTTGTTGAATTAATAGAATATCAATGGATGACCGATAGAAATCTGTCAGAGAATTTAGAAAATCAAGATCTTGAATGGTTTAAAGAGAAATGTTTGAATTTTAAAATCGCCAAATACTTACATGATAATGATTGGACGCTGTACAAATTAATCGAGCAGCTAGAAACAGCCTAATCTATTAATTCAACTCATTCAAATTGCGAACAATCCAAAAGCTATCCAAAGGATACACCTGCGGATAAGATTAGCGTCATAGCTGATAGCTACCTCAACCGACTAACGTTCTTAACCCGAACTGACATTAAACAAGTGCTGTTTCAATACTTCTCGTTTAAGCTTTGTTATTGATTGGTTGAGTAGTCATTACTTATTACTCATTACTTATTACTTATTACTCATTACTCATTACTTAAGCCCAGGTTTACCGAGCGCAATTGTTAACCGAAAAGTATTGAGTGCTGTTTTAGTAATTTACCCAAAACCTTAATACCGCGATCAATAGTTTCGGGAGGATGGGAAAAGTTGAGGCGCAAGGCATTATATCCTTTTTGTCCTGGAAAAAAGGGCATACCTGGATACACAAACACATTTTCTGACCATGCTTGATGTGCTAGAGATACCAGAGAAATTTCGGGTGGTAGCTGTACCCAGAGAAATAAACCACCATTAGGTATTGTCCAGGTTGCCTCATCGGGAAAATAGTTTTCCAATGCTTGCAGCATCGCATTACGACTAGATAGATTACTAGCTTGCAAATGGTTGAGATGATGACGATATTGTCCTGAAGCTAGATATTCACTCACAATTGCTTGAGAAACTGTAGAAACATGTAGATCATGGAATAGCTTTTGCTTTAATAGAGGATGATAGTGTTTTCCTGTGGCAACTAAATAGCCTACTCTTAAACCTGGCATGAGAGTTTTAGAAAAAGTGCCTGTATAAATTACGCGATCGCTACAGTCTAAAGATTTTATTGGTGGAGGTACTGGTGCAAAATTTAGACCTTCGTAGGCATTGTCTTCTAAAATTAGACATTCGTACTGTTCGGCTAAAGCTAATAGCTGCTGGCGATGTTGAAGTGTTGTGGTGATACCTGTCGGGTTTTGCAGAGTAGAGACAGTATAGATTAACTTGGGACGATGGCTTTTCAGATACTGTTCTAAAAGTTCTAGATTCATACCCGAACTCTGCATGGGAATACCAATGATTTTCGCGCCGATATTTTCGATAATATCTAATGTGCCGTAGTAAGTTGGACTTTCAGTGACAATCCAGTCTCCAGGCTGAAGATAATGATTCATTACTAGAGATAACCCTTGTTTTGAACCGTTAGTAATAATTAAATCGTTGGCAGAAATTTCTAACCCTAACTGAATTAGCATTTTTGCCGTTTGCTGTCTTAGGGTTTCTTGTCCTTGAGGAAAATCATAATTAAATAAGGTTTCTGTTACCTGTTTCATCGCTCGTCTAGCGTGACGCTGCAAATTTTTTAAACCAGATGAAATTGGAAATCCGCTACTAAAATCGATCGCCCCAGGTTTACTTTTTACCTGAACTGAAAGTTGATAAATTTCCATAAAGGAAATATTGCTATTATCGGGAATAACTACTTCTTGGATCGGCGCAAAATTAGATTTTGTTTGTTGAGAAATAATAGATAGAGGATTAATAAAATATCCCGCCCCAGGACGAGCATGAATCAAACCATCTGCTTCTAGGATACTATATGCCTCAATTACAGTAAGTTTATTAACCTGAATAGTTTTAGCTAAAGTACGAATAGAAGGTAAGCGATCGCCTGCTTTGAAAGTTCCTAATTTGATTAAACGACTAAGGCGATCGCGAATTTGTAGATAAATGGGTTTAGGTGCCTGACGGTCGATGGGAATCTTCACTTTTAGTTCTTTATCTTGGTCAGTATTTCAGAGTGCGTCAGTTTCGCGTGCGTCACTGCTGGTTGAGCCTTCAATTATATTATGCGATCTCTTTCTTGTTTTGCTGGTACGCTTTTGACTACTTTTTGCTAGAACAGTTGAACAATATAGGAACTGTACTAGTAATGTTTTTGTTTTTTGTACCTTCTTATTTTTAATTTAATTTGCAATAGTGATAGTGAACTTTATAGCTAGAGTTGAGCTAATAACTGTAATGAAAATTATTGATAATCTAATTCCTATAATTGAGAATTTTTGCTTGACGTTAAGTAACCAAAGAACTGAGCCGAAAGTTTGGCAAAAATGCGATCACCAAGGTAATAGCTATTGGTTAACTTTCGATCCAATCACAGGTTTATCTAGTTATTTCTGTAACGAAAAAGAAGTAAGAATGTGGCTCGATCAATATCACTATAGTCAGAAAAATAGATAGTTTATTTTAATATATTAAAGAGAATCAAATGAGTTTATCTAAAAATAAATCTAGTTTGGCTTACGAAAAAATAGAAATACAAGAAAACAAAATCATTCTTTTCTGCCAAAAGTTTTGGCAATTTAGTAAATTCTATGGCAAATATCTTGGTAGTCTCCACTCTAAAAATAAATCATCTAAGTTTGGTGGTTGAGTTAGAAACCCCGCTCTGTATTGTGTAGTAATCAGAGTCGAAAGGATGTCAGTTCATGAGACTTTGACTATTCGTACCTGTGGCTTTGCTTTGGGTGTAATTATTTGCGTGGCATTAAGCAAACATTTTTGAAATTATATTAAGATGCCGATCTTGAAGCCTATCTTAAAATTGTCCCACGGGCGATCGCGGCTTAAAAGAAGTTGAATAGTAATTAATATAAACAATGCAAAATATTAGCTTAATAGCTTTCTATGGTGATAAACCTGCCCCATTAGCTAGCTTGATTCAAAAATTGCAGACGTATTTAGCAAATCATCAGTTGCTTCAAGATAAATTTATTCCCTATCAATTAAACCAAGTCCACGGCACAATTATTGGTTGTGAAGGGTGGAAAACAGATTTGGGAGTAGTTAATCAGTGGTTTAAAGAAAAGAGACAAGAAACCAAATATATTGATTTTGCTGGTTTAATTAATTATCTTCAGCATCAAATTAATTTATCGATAACGATTCGCTTTGGTGGATACGATCGCAATACTAACTATAATTTTCTCAGTCGCGATCGGCATTTATATCATCGTTCTGTTCAACTTCAGTCAGTAGATAATAATACTATACCTGTATTAATTGGCTGGTCATGGCAAGACCATGATGTCACCTTAGCTATAGACAATTTACGCCGTGAGTTGCAGCGATTTAATTTGCTCCATAAATATCATGCAATTCCTGACGATATAGATAATGACTTTTATCTAAGACTAGGAACTATTAATGCCAAGTTGACTTCAGCAGAAATTGAAGCTATCTCTACAGATCTTTGCAATTGGCTGAAAACTCAACACCCTTTATACATTTCCATAACTCTTAACGATTTAGCCTTTGCTCAATATCAAGATTTAACTCTTACCCCAGCAACAACTCAAATATTTCCTGTGGCGGAAATTACCGCTAATCAATTAAAGCAATTTGGATAAATTTGCCAGGTTGTAATTATCGTTTTATTTGCTATTATTGAAGGTTTTACTGCTTTTTGTCTAATTAAATATAATATGCAGTTTAAATGATTAACAGCTTAAATGCTTATTTATCTAAAAAAGATGTGACTTAAACTGTTCTCTTACTGTGATGAGATCGCAATTGTTGATTGACTTAAATATTTAAAATGAAAAAATTATTAGTGACAGGAGCAAGTGGTTTTTTAGGCTGGAATTTATGTCAGCAAGCTCAAGCTAACTGGGAAGTATATGGGACTTACTTTACCCATGAGGTAAAAATATCTGGAGCAACTTTATCTAAGACGGATTTAAAAGATTTTGCTGCATTAGCTCAACTGTTCAAAAAGATTCAGCCTGATGCAGTGATTCATACTGCTGCTGCTTCCAAACCCAATTTTTGCCAAACTAACCCCCATGAATCTTTGGCGATCAACGTGACTGCTGCGGTGAATATTGCTCGCTTGTGTGGTGAAGGTAATCTTCCCTGTGCCTTTACCTCTACAGATTTAGTCTTTGATGGCAAACATCCTTTTTACCAAGAAAGCGATCCCATCTGTCCAATTAATTATTATGGCGAACAAAAAGCGATCGCCGAACAAAAAATGTCTGAGATCTATCCTGCGATCGCCATTTGTCGGATGCCTTTGATGTTTGGTGCGCCTTCCCCCGTTGCTGCTAGCTTTCTTCAGGGAATGATTAGTAATCTCAAAGCTGGCAAAGAAATTAATTTATTTGTAGATGAATTTCGTACACCTGCTAGTGCTACAGCAGCATCTCAAGGATTATTATTAGCTGTGGAGAATCAAATACAGGGAATCTTACACTTGGGAGGAAAAGAGCGTATTTCTCGTTATGATTTTGGTCTGTTGCTAGCAGATATGTTACAGCTACCGACAGATTTAATTAAGCCAGGCAAACAAGCAGATGTTGTTGCGGTAGCACCGCGATCGCCCGATACATCTTTAGACAGCAGTAAAGCATTTGCCTTGGGATACCAGCCTTTATCTTTGAGAGAAGAGTTAGTTAACCTATTAAGTAGACCAACCTAATCTTTACTAATCGGCTGGTTAGAGCGATCGCGAAATCTATTAGGGCAGCGATACTAGCGACTACACTATAAAGTAGTTAATCGGGATTTTGTTATTCAACAGTAACACTTTTCGCTAAATTTCTTGGTTGATCTACATCTAGCCCTTTAATCGCTGCAATGTGATAGGACAACATTTGCAGAGGAACAACCGCCAAAATAGGAGAAATTAACTCATCAACCTCTGGTACAGTCAAAATATCATCAAAGGTATGGGCTGCTTCAGTGGCATTCATCGCGGTAGTAACACCAATCAGACGAGCATCTCTAGCTTTTGCTTCTTGAGCATTAGAAATCACTTTATCATAAACACTTCCAGGCATAGCTACGGCTACCACAGGTACTTTATTATCCAATAAAGCGATCGGTCCGTGTTTCATTTCTCCTGCGGGATAAGCTTCTGCATGGATATAAGAGATTTCCTTAAGCTTTAATGCACCTTCTAGGGCGATGGGAAAATTAATACCACGTCCAATAAAGATAAAGTCTTCAATTTCGGTAGTAAAATCATGAGCTAATTCTTCGATCGCATCTGCTTGAGTATCAAGGATGGTTTCGATTTGGCTGGGAATATGACGCAATCCGGCAATGATTTCACCGATTTTATAATTGGGTACAGATTGACGACGATAAGCTAAGTCTAAGGATAAGAAATAAAAGCCCATTGTCTGAGCAACAAAAGTTTTAGTAGCAGCCACACCAATTTCGATACCCGCATGGGTGTCGATAATGCGATCGCATATCTGGGCAATACTGCTTTCGGCGCGGTTAGTAATCGCCAGTAATTTTGCCTGAAATTTTGGTTCTAAATCTGCTCTTCTGGCTCTTTCAGATTCTAAGGCTGCAATCGTATCGGCAGTTTCTCCCGACTGGGTAACGCCAATAGTTAAGGTGTTAGAAATTATGGGTTTAGGAGAATAGCGAAACTCTGAGGCGTAGTCTACTGTAGTGGGAATACCTGCAACTTGTTCTAGTAAATATTTGCCGATTAAAGCTGCGTGCCAACTTGTACCGCAGGCAAGTACTTGTATATGCTCTAGATTATCTGTCAGGTTAGGGGTTAGACCAAGATTTACAGGACTATAATCAGGATTTTCATCAGCGTGCCAATTAGGATTAATATAGGTGTCCAAACAAGTACGTACCACCGCAGGTTGTTCATAGATTTCCTTCAGCATATAGTGCCGAAAACCCTGCTTTTCTACCTGCACAGGATTCCAGTCCAAAGTACGAGGAAAACGAGACATTCTTGCTCCCTCGAAGTCGTAGATTTCCACTCCTAACGGCGTTAATCTGGCTATTTCTCCATTTTCTAAATTCAGGATGGTGCGGGTGTGGGGTAAAATAGCTGTCATGTCAGAAGCACAAAAAAATTCCCCCTGCCCAAAACCTAATACCAATGGTGCTTGTTGACGGGCAACGATCAACTCGTAAGGGTTATCTGCATGAACTACGGCGATCGCAAATGCTCCTTCTAGTCTGGCGATCGTTTTTTGAATAGCTGTCATCAGAGAATTAGAATCAGTCAAAAACTGAGTAATCAAGTGAGGAATAACCTCAGTATCTGTTTCTGAGCGAAATTCAATTTTTTTACTAATCAATTCTTCTTTTAGCTCAAGATAATTCTCAATAATACCGTTTTGTACCACGGCTAAACGGCGATCGGTGTTTAAATGAGGATGAGCATTGTGTTCTTCAGGTTTACCATGAGTTGCCCAGCGAGTATGTCCAATCCCAATTTGTGCATGATTGATGGTATGTTCTAGCTTTTCTCGGAGGTTAAATAATTTGCCCTTTGCTTTAACACAGTTGACTTGACCTTCTTCAACGGTGGCAATCCCCGCCGAGTCATAGCCTCGGTACTCCAATCTTTCTAAACCAGATATTAAGATATCTGTGGCTGCTTGAGTACCAATGTAACCAACAATTCCGCACATATTAAGCTATTTTTCTAAAAAATTGGGTCGCCTTAAGTGTATATCAAATGATGAAAATTGATGAAAATAATGGCTAGAAGTTATCTGATTCTGGTAAAGCACCTGCACCATTTTGATTCAGGAATAAATTGCCAGCAGCATCATTTTGGTAAACACAATCAATTTTTGGTTTACCTTCTAAAGCACCAATAAAACCAAAAGTATTCATTCGTCGTTTGCAATCTTTTACTTGTTCTGAACTGACCAAGTTTTGCTGTTCTAAAATTGACCAGTTAGTTCGGCGTAATACACATCCAGGCTGCATCTGAGGTTGAGTTAAATATACGCTAAACGGATTTAGGGTCAGAAAAACGCGCATATCGGTAACGATCGCACTTGCGCCAAATTGCTGACATATTTCAGGATTAGGTGCTTTGCGATCGATTTGCAGGCTAGAATCAACAGTTGCCAGATTATCTGAACCACTAGTTAAATTTAAAGAAAGTCCAATTACTATACCAATGATAAAAACGCTGGCAATAATCGCTATTTTTGCTATGTCTAACGGATTTTTTTTACTGGGTGGATTAGGATTAGGATTAGGGTTAGAGCGATAGTTTTCAGGCTGAGCGTAAGGATCTACTCGACCATTTCTATAGTTATTATTAAGATTACGATTTCTACGAGCCATAGGTGATTATTAATTACTAATTACTAATACTGATTAATTGCTCATTGCTCAGGGATACATTCCTCTATTTTAGAAGTTTTGTTTAGGGAATTTGTTTCTAGTTTAAGCTGAATCTATAAGCGATTAAATTTCTCTTAAAACTGCGATGAATAGTAACCAGTTTACCCCTCAGCTTACGAAAGATGGCTCATACACTTTTTTCTCACCAGAGTTTCAAGAAACTTTTCATTCATCCTTTGGCGCAAAACAAGAAGCGGAAGTGAGATACATTGAACCTTGTCAAATTAAAGAATTAGCGACACAGCAGTGTACTATTCGTATTTTAGATGTCTGTTATGGCTTAGGTTATAACAGTGCCGCTGCTTTAGAAGCAATTTGGTCAGTCAATCCTCAGTGTCAGATCGAACTAATTGCTTTGGAAATATCGCCTGATGTCCCCCGTCAGGCGATTCAACATAATCTTTTAGCACAGTGGCAATTGCCTATTCCCAATCTCTTGGCTGAATTAGCAAGTAAATCTCAGGTTTCCACTGAATTTTTCTCCGCTAAACTACTATTAAATGATGCCAGGCAAACAATTAAGTCACTCGTGGAGCAAAATTGGCAGGCAGATGCCATTTTTCTCGACCCTTTTTCTCCGCCAAAATGCCCTCAACTTTGGACGGTAGAGTTTATTAATTTATTAAGTAAATGTCTTACTTCAAGAGGAAGATTAGCAACCTATTCTTCTTCCGCAGCAGTTCGTACCGCCCTGTTGAGTGCTGGATTAAATATTGGTTCAATTATAGGCGCAGGTCGTAAGTCTCCTGGGACTATTGCTAGCTTCGAGTATAAAAAGCTACCAAAGCTATCGATCATGGAGCAAGAACACTTGCAAACTAAAGCGGCAATCCCTTATCGCGATTACGCTGGCGCGCACTCTGCGGATCGCACTCTACAAGATCGGGCAGAGCAAATCATCGCTCGCCGACAACAAGAGCAGCAAAAAAGCCCTCAAGAATCCACATCTCAGTGGCGCAAACGATGGCTGGGGTCAAAAATATAGCCCTTGATATACCGTAATTTTAAGGAAGTATTAACTTTAAAGTGCTTTTATTAAGCAAAATTAAGAATTAGACTCAGTATTATACCTGATCCCAAATATTAGAATTATCTTCATAATATTTATCGATATCGCTAAAACATATTTTGTTTTAATTTTGTCGTTCGATCCAGAAAATCGAGCTAGGCTAAAGTATGTTAACAATGAAACTACTCAATCAATAAGTCAGACCTCTAAAATTTTGTGAATCAATGAAATGACATTAGTTTTAGCTAAATCAAGTTAAAAATTTTCCTTAGATTAAGAAAATAATGAAAAAAGTTGGCGACTGTCCTGTGGCTACCAAAACCAATACTTTCGTAAGCACCTACCCTGATTTGCCGACTGCTAAAATTCTCATTGTCGATGAAAATCGTCTGAGTCGAATGACAGCACTAGATCTTCTGCTGCTAGATGGCTATGAGGTCATTGAAGTAGATAACCTAACTTCAATTTTGAGTAAAATTATCGATCAGCAGCCCGATCTGATTTTGCTCAATACGAAGCTGCGTCAGCAAGATAGCTTTGCTTTATGTCGTCAGCTGAAAGAAAATTACCGCACTAATAATATACCTGTTGTATTTACCACTTTAACTAACAACAGAGATGAGCGCATCAAAGCAATGGAAGTTGGTGGTAGCGATGTTCTTCTCAAACCCCTCAATCGAATTGAGCTATCTACTAGAGTCAAGTCTTTGATTAATCAAAAACGAATCAATGATGGATTAAATCAAACAGAGCAGGTACTATTTACTATTGCTAGAGCGATTGATAAGCGCGCTGTTACCAGAGGCGGGATAGTTCGCGTGACCTCCTTAGTTAAATCTTTTGGGGAGTATCTTGGTTTAAGTGAACATGAGATTGATGACCTAGCTTTTGCTGCTCATCTACATGACATTGGTACAATTGTGATTCCTGATGCAGTGATGCTCAAAGCAGGAGAGCTAACTGTTGAAGAAAAAGAGTTAATTAGACAACATGTTCTAATTGGGGAAGAGATCTGCCAGCCATTACGTAACCGTAGTGGCGTTTTACCGATTGTACGCCACCATCATGAACGGTGGGACGGCAGTGGTTATCCTGATGGTCTTTCAGGCACAAATATTCCCTATTTAGCTCAAATTTTTCAGGTGATTGATATATATGATGCCTTAACTAGCGATCGCCCTCACAAGCAAGCTTATAGTCCCGAAGAAGCACTACAGATTATGTGGTCAGAAACTAAGCAGGGTTGGCGTAACCCAGAACTAATCGAGCAATTCACTCTCTTTATTCATGCTCAAAAGCACTCGAAGCTCTAAGCTCTAGGCTTTAAGCGAATGACCTAATTGCACCTGTTCAAATTAAGGTGTAATTAGGTCTTTTTTTGTGTTCTTCGCCACAGACATTGGTTAAAAAGATACTGGATAGCAGATAATAATAGGCAGGGATGCTAATTAAACCAAAATAACGACGTCAGCTATGGTCAAGAATAAACGAAAAACATTCTTGTTGGATTTTGAAAAACCTTTGAGTGAGCTAGAGTCCAGAATCGAACAAATTAAAACTCTAGCCGCAGAAAACCAAGTAGATGTTTCTACCGAAATATCACAGCTCGAAGTGCGAGCAGGAGAATTACGCCAAGAAATATTTAGTACTCTTACTCCAGGTCAAAGACTACAGTTAGCTCGTCATCCTCGCCGTCCCAGCACTCTAGATTACATTCAGGCTATTAGTGATGAATGGCTCGAGCTTCATGGCGATCGCGGGGGCTATGACGATCCTGCTTTAGTTGGCGGTGTCGCGAGGATTTATGGTCGTCCCGTGGTAATAGTAGGACACCAAAAAGGCCGAGATACTAAAGACAATGTTGCCCGTAATTTTGGGATGGCTTTTCCTGGTGGCTATCGTAAAGCTTTTAGATTAATGCAGCACGCCAATAAGTTTGGAATGCCGATTTTAACTTTTATTGATACCCCAGGAGCCTGGTCGGGAGTGGAAGCAGAAAAGCTTGGTCAAGGAGAAGCGATCGCCTATAATTTGCGAGCTATGTTTGGATTTGAAGTCCCGATCATCTGTACCGTTATTGGTGAAGGTGGCTCTGGCGGAGCATTGGGAATTGGAGTAGCCGATCGCCTCTTGATGTTAGAACACTCTGTTTATACAGTAGCCAGCCCAGAAGCCTGTGCGGCAATTCTCTGGAAAGATGCTCAAAAATCTGATCGAGCAGCAGCAGCCTTGAAAATCACCTCTGAGGATTTAAAAGAACTAGGCTTGATTGATGAAATTGTGCCTGAGCCTAGCAGTGGCGCTCATGTCGAGCCTGTAGAAGCAGCAGCAAAGCTCAAAGAAGTTATTTGGCGCAATTTGGAGCAGCTAAGGCAGCTATCTCCTCAACAAAGACAAGAACTGCGTTATGATAAATTTCGTCAAATGGGTCGTTTTGAAACAGTTGCCAATTAGATTAAACCATTCTGAACTTATTACCCCAGGACAGTTTTGATCTTTGCTCTTAAAACAGATGTATATTTGGAAATGCTATAATGCAAAAGCAACATTTTGTTACACAAATTCTCATTTGGGGTTGCCCAACAATTTACCGTTTTGATTTAACTCTACTGGCAATAGAGCTTGAAACCAAAGGTAATTAGTGACAGTAAACCAAATTATAAAAATACCTGCCATATTTTACATTGAGCATTTTTACTAACAACCGACATTTAGCCAGGTGAAATATTGGCGAGCAATACAGCAATTTATCTTAGAAACATTGGAAAAGATATTTATCACTGTTTTTTAGATCGTATCTGCTATGTTGAATTTTTATATTTATTGACTTGGGCAAATCATCTTACAGCATAATGAATCCACCCTCAAATCAACCCAGAGCAATCGTCACAGGGGCAAGTAGCGGTATTGGCAAAGCAACTGCTTTAGCCTTTGCCGAATCAGGTATTGAAGTTGCTTTAGTCAGCCGCTCTAAAGCTAAACTACAGGCTTTAGCCTTAGAGATTGAGCAAAAAACCCAAACTAAAACAAAAGCTTATCCGCTGGATTTAGCTCTAGTAGACCAAGTGGCTGAAGCTATTGCTGGCATCTGTAGTTCCTTTGGCCCTATTGATATTTTAGTCAATAATGCAGGAATGGGGTATACTAATTTGCTAAAAAATACAACTCTAGCAGATTGGCAAAAAATACTTGAGCTTAACCTGACTAGCGTTTTTCAATGTGTCCAGGGAGTTTTGCCCCAGATGCGCGATCGCGCTTCAGGAACTATCATTAATGTTGCTTCAATTGCAGCCTCGAATGTTTTTCCTGAGTGGGGCGCTTATAGTGTCAGTAAAGCAGGGTTGGTGGCTTTAAGTAAAGCGCTATCGCAAGAGGAGAGAAGTAACGGGATTCGTACCGTAATTATTTCTCCTGGTTCGGTCAACACTCCCATTTGGGATACAGACACCGTTCGAGCCGATTTGAATCGCTCGGCAATGCTAACCCCTGAAATCGTTGCCCAGTCGATACTCCATACAGCTTTACTACCTAGCCAAGCGGTAGTTGAGGAAATGATCGTTATGCCCAGTGGAGGGGCTTTATAGGCAAAGGCAGCAGCGGACGCGAAGCTAATCCTTTAGGGCGCTCTTGACTGCACGGAAATGCTCAGGTTTCATCAAACAATGCGACCAAGCCTCGGCTTATGACAGTTCCCTGCGGAGGGAAGCGAGCCTGCAAGCCTCATGAGGAACTGCATTAACAAGCGATCGCATATTTAACAGCAAAAGGATCAAGTTTTAATCACATTAATACATTATGACAACAGTTTCTTCTAACGGTTATAATCGTTCTGAATCATTCGGCAATAATTCTCAACCGCTACAATCTAGTTTGTTAGATCAAGTTGCCAGTAGACCAGATCGCAACACCCACAACGGACAAGCTGCACAAATTAAGGCGACTTCGGAAGCTGCCAAAGAACAAATGATGTCGGCAGTCTATACTATGCTGGAGTCGGTGGGAGAAGATCCAGAGCGAGAAGGATTACTGAAAACTCCCAAAAGAGTTGCCGAAGCCATGGAGTTTTTGACTAGTGGCTACAACCAGTCTTTAGATGATTTGGTTAATGGTGCGATTTTTGATGAAGGACATAATGAAATGGTGTTAGTTAGAGATATCAATTTCTTTAGTCTATGTGAACATCATATGTTGCCTTTCATGGGTAGAGCGCACGTAGCATATATTCCTAATCAGAAAGTTGTTGGCTTAAGCAAGCTTGCTCGCATTGTCGAAATGTATGCCCGCCGTCTCCAGGTACAAGAGCGTCTAACTCGTCAAATCGCTGAAGCAGTTCAAGAAGTATTAGAGCCACAAGGAGTTGCAGTGGTGATGGAAGCTTCTCATATGTGTATGTCGATGCGGGGTGTACAAAAGCCTGGCTCTTGGACAGTTACCAGCGCCATGATTGGTGTCTTCCAAGATGAGCAGAAGACTCGCGAAGAATTCTTGAATTTGATTCGTCATCAGCCCAATTTTGGTTAAATACCCAGTAGGGGCGAACGTTAAGACCGCGCTGCTTCAAGAAGCGACTTTCGCACCCGAAGGGCGGTTCGCTCTCATAAAGATCTTGCAAATCGCCCCTACCTAATTTAGATTTTAATTAATTCCTCAACAACCTTATTTAAGCCAACGGAATTAGAAGCTTTACACAAAATGCGATCGCCTGGACAGATAACTTGTTTTAACTGACTAAGAAGAGTGGCGCGATCGCTAAAACAGGCGGTTTGAATTCCTGCTGCACCCTGAATCATTTCTTGTGCTGCTGTCTCATCTGCTAACACCATCAGTAGATCTAGGTTTAATTCTTGAGCTTTTGCCCCCACTTGACGATGTAGCTGGGGAGAATGTTCGCCTAATTCCTTCATTGTTCCCAATACGGCAATATGTCTGGTAGCAGGAGTTTCTTTCAGCATCTGTAGTGCAGCCAGCATTGACTCTAAGCCCGCATTATAGGTTTCATCGAGAATCACCACATCATTAGGCAAATCGTAACGACGAGATCGCCCTTGAGGTAGTCGAACCTGTAACCCAGCGATTAAAGGCGCAAAATCGATATTTAAGACTTGAGCGATCGCCACTGCTGCGAGATAATTACTGGCATTATGTTCTCCTGGTAAAGGCAGAGGTAAATCCTGTTCGGCAACTGTAATTTTGTCCTCGTCAATTGTTCCGTGTACATCTCCTCCTGTTAAACCATAGGTGATGGTTTTGCCCTGCCATACTTTTTGAGCAGTTTCAATTAACAGAGAATTATCGTAATTTAAAATAGCTGTACTAGTTTTAGGCATCTGTGCCAAAAGTTCACATTTAGCTTGGGCGATCGCTTCTCGTGAGCCTAAACGACCAATATGAGCCGTTCCTACGTTGGTAATTACGCCAATTGTCGGGCGGGCAATATCTGTTAACAAGGCGATTTCGCCCAATCCGCGCATTGCCATTTCAATTACAGCGTAACTATGTTCTGACGTTATTTGCAAAAGAGTTTTCGGTACGCCAATTTCATTATTAAAGTTGCCCTCAGTTTTGAGTACTTTTCCCTGAGTGCTTAATACTGCCGAAATTAATTCCTTGGTGCTGGTTTTGCCCACTGAACCTGTGACACCGACAACAGGGATATCAAAGCGATCGCGCCACCACCGAGCAATCTGTTGGTATGCTTTTAAAGTGTCTTTAACCATAAATTGAGGAACAGCGACAGATTCAATTTGACGATTTACAATTACGGCGATCGCACCTTTGTCTACTGCTTGCTCAATAAAGCTGTGTCCATCAAAATTTTCCCCGATTAAAGCGATAAACAGTTCTTGAGGTTTAATGCTGCGGGTATCGGTGGTTACACCAAATATAGACAAGCCTGGATCTGAGTCAGCGATTTGTAAGAGATTATCCTTGAGAATTGTCTCAAGTTCTGCCAGAGAAAAATAGAGAGGCATATTGTAGGTTTGATCTGTAGATTAGCTTCTTTTTGAGGCGTTGCAGAATCTAGGTATAATTCTACAATTTCTGCAACCAAGCAAATCAACTAAAAAGCTAATAGCTAATAGCTGACAGCTACGAACAGATTACTTTTGCGCTTCGTACTTCAAATCAGCAACGCCCTTTTTTATAGCTCTAAGCTTTAAACTTCAAGCTCTAAGCTTCAAGATACTACACAGTATTTAAACTAGGTAGGCATAATTATTGATTGTCTAACCATCCTTCTTTAAAAAGCTCAAAAATTAAAGATTAGAGCTTCTCTAAAAACTAAAAGTAGTTCTAACAGTGCCAATTACTAAGTCATCAGTATTAAGAGTATTGCTATCTGGCTTGGTAATCCAAATCACTCCAGGGGTGATGGCAATATTATCGTTTACCTGATACTGATAAAAAGCTTCTAGATGCAAAGAGCGATCGCGATCTTCCTGATTTTCAATGGTGGAACTTGTTACTTCAGGTTCGCTGCCGATCACAATACCCGCGAGGCTACCTTCTTTAATTAAGTCTGGTATTGCCAGCGTTGCTGCCCAGTTCCAAATGTTTTGCGTGCCACGGTCAATCTGTTGATTTAAGGTATTCAGGCTTTTGACTTTACTTAATCCACCCCAGCCACCGACAATAATGCGATCGCTAATTACCCAAGATAATTCTAAGCCGTAGGAATTGCTAACTGTGGGAATTGCTGCACCGAATAATGCTGCTGTTTGCGATCGCAGATTAGATCGACTAGTACCTGTTGTCGTATCGCTTTGATTATAGCTATGGACATAGGTAGCAGCTAGACTAAGGCTTTTTAATGGTTCAAGGGTAATTTGCCCCAAAGCGCTGTAAGGGCCATTAAATAAACCATTGCCTGAAGTTGATTCATCAGCAGAGGAAGCAACATAACCTGCATCAATCTTGAGTTGCTCGCTAGGACGATAATTTATGCCTAATCCAGCATCTCCTGGGGGATAATAAAGGGGATTTCTGCTGCCAAAACGAGAAACTGCACCTGAACCGCCATCCCCGTCTAAAAAGTTAATCGTCGGGGCAATATCATCAGCATCTAATCCTGCTGCGCCAACAATTATTCCTAAGCGATCGCCAATATCAAAAGAATAATGTAAAGTATCTAGGCGTAAATCAGAGCGATCAGAATTATCAGGTTTGACAAAAGCTATTTCACCTTGAAAAGTCTCAATTTCAGGTGCAAAACCCGAAAAATCGCTTCGCGAAAATCTAGTAAATAATAAATCATCTCCCTGAAAACTAGTTTGGAAATCCAACCTCAAGCGACTACCCAAAATAGTGCTGGTGCGATCGTTATCTCCAGACAAAACACTACCTAAGCCAAAAATTGCTTCTCCCTGTAGTTTGCTAGTGGTCGAAAATTGTGTTGCTTCTAAATCTTGTAGTCGTGCTTGAGAACCGTCAGTTTTACCTTTAAGAATAGCTAATTCTGACTGAAATTCCTGCATCAAACGCAAAACTGTATCTATATCTACTTGAGGTGTATTTGTAGCCTTAGTGATTATTTTTTCAATGCTATTCAAACAAGAATTCAGACCCGCAGCAAATTCAGCACGGGTAACGGTCTGTTGTCCGCGATCAGCGCCATCTTGAAAACCACTCAGACAGCCATAACGCTCGATTAAATTTTGTAAAGCTTGATATGACCAATCCGTTGGCTGAATATCTGAGAATTCCTTGATGCTGTTGCTTTGACTAATTAACTTGTAATTAATTTTTGACAAGTTTTCCTGCTGTAAATTATCAAAATTTTCTTGACCATTGATGAGCTGCAAGTTATTTTGATCTAGCCAATTAACAACGTCACCTTCATTTTTTGATTCCGCAATAGCTTCACCATTTGATGCCAATAGTAATAAAGCACCAATAATAGCTGCCGTTTGACAGACCACGCCCCGACTTATGAACATTACCACCAATCCTCATTCACACCAAAAATTGCAGCTTAGTTCTTCTATCACTTAAGTATGCACTCAGTTTAATTGCTAACTAAATCGCTCTGTCTTACAAAACGTCATGGGTGACTTAAGCAATTTAGAAGAACTTTAAACACAATTAAATATTTTTCTATCTTGGCACTGTTCCCAGTGAATTGGTAGAAAAAATGTATAAATTGACTATCTCCGCTAACCTATTAACGATTTAAGCTATATACATTATTAGCATCATGAATAAATATTGCAAAATCTTATTGTTTCTACATTTAATTAAGTTAATTACTGATTACAGAAGAAAGTCAAAAGCTGTCAGCAGGAATATTTGAAAGATTAACGGCATTTGCCCTTAAAAAACATACTTGTTGTTAAAATAATTGTTCACCATAAATTGGTTGCTGCTAATTATTAATTACTGTTCATTGTTCAAACTGGCGTGGAAATAACTTTTTTAGGTACTAGTTCTGGAGTGCCAACGCGATCGCGAAATGTCTCAAGTGTAGCCCTGCGTCTGCCTCAACGTGCCGAAATATGGCTATTTGACTGTGGCGAAGGAACGCAACATCAACTTCAGCGTAGCGACCTTAAAAGCTCTCAGATTCGACGTATCTTTATCACCCACATGCACGGCGACCATACTTTTGGCTTAATGGGCTTGATTGCTAGCTGTGGCTTGGCTGGCACTGGTCAACCAATTGACATTTATGGACCCGAAGGATTGAAAGAATATCTCCAGGCTGCTGCTAAGTATTCTTATATGAATTTTGGTTCTCGCCTGAAAATTCATACTGTCAAAACAGGTTTACTCTACGAAGATGATGAATTTAGCGTTAGCTGTCGCTTATTAAAGCATCGCATTCCCGCCCACGGTTATCGCGTTGTGGAAAAAGACCGCCCTGGAATGTTTAACCTGGAAAAAGCCAAGTCTTTAGGCATTTCTCCTGGCCCAGTTTACGGCAAATTAAAACAGGGTCAGGTAGTTACCTTAGAAGATGGTCGCCAAATTAACGGTAAAGATTTATGCGGTCAACCAGAAGTGGGACGCAAGTTTGCCTATTGTACCGATACGATATTTTGTGAGGCGGCAGTAGAATTAGCCCAGGATGCAGATGTTTTAATTCATGAGGCAACTTTTGCCCACCAGGATGCACAGATGGCGTTTGAAAAGATGCACTCCACTACTACGATGGCTGCCCAGGTGGCTCTTTTGGCAGGGGTTAAACAGTTAATCATGACTCACTTTAGTCCTCGTTATGCCCCAGGAAACCCCATTCAGCTTAATGACCTCAAACAAGAAGCTAGAGCAATTTTTCCTCAGACTAAACTAGCTTATGATTTTTACTCTTATGAAATACCTCGGCGTAGAGCAAAGCAGCAACTGGCTGCTGCGGGGAAATAGAAAGTTTAAATATAATCAATCTTAGGTTGAGAAATAGCTTAAAAAATTAAGGAGCGATCGCGACTGAACAACAACTTTTTAAGCTTGAACAAATTAAATTATCAGTATGGTTAGTCTTAATTTGTATACGCTCTAGTAGGTCTAGTCCCCCTCCAGGGGATGAGTATTTTTTATTGTTCAAAACTACGCTACCATCACCAATGGAGTTAAAAACGGGCTTCCAAGCCTTTATTTACTGGCGATTGTGACTATAGCAAACAGTAATGTTTCTATAATTCTGCCCAAGTATTTTTTATAGAGAGGAGAACAAACAAAAATGGCTTATGAGTTACCATCTCTACCATACGATTACAAGGCTCTAGAACCAGCAATTTCTCAAAGCACTTTAGAATTTCATCACGACAAACATCATGCTGCTTATGTTAGTAAGTACAACGATGCCGTTAAGGGAACAGAATTAGACAGCAAGCCCATTGATGAAGTGATTAAAGCGATCGCGAGAGATCCTAATCAAGCTGGATTATTTAACAATGCTGCCCAAGCTTGGAATCATACTTTTTATTGGCACTGTATGAAACCTGATGGCGGTGGTACTCCGACTGGAGAATTGATGACCAAAATTGAGGCTGACTTTGGTAGTTTCGATCTGTTTGTTGAAGCTTTTAAAACTGCTGGAGCTACTCAGTTTGGTAGCGGTTGGGCTTGGTTAGTACTAGATGGAGATACCTTAAAAGTTACTAAAACTTTAAATGCCGACAACCCCTTAACTAGCGAGCAAATTCCTTTATTAACTATGGATGTTTGGGAACATGCTTATTATCTCGATTATCAAAATAAACGCCCTGCTTATATTGATGATTTTCTCGCTAAATTAGTCAACTGGGATTTTGTGGCTGAAAATTTTGCTGCTGCGTAAGTAGAAATTAACCATGAGCGGATATTAAACTATATCCGCTTTTCGTAAATTTAGATTGAAAAATCAGATTGTGACTCAACATAAAGACGCTCAAACCCGAAGTATCCCGCAATGGCAATCCAACAAAATGAAACAAATGATTATCGATCGCTGGCAGGAAATTTGGGTCGTTGTTGAGGCGAGAAATAAGACCCAAGAAACTCGCTCAAATCGTTAATAGCGATTAAGCTTTGCCTACCTTTCGCGATCGCCCTTACCAGTAATATCAACCTTATTTTTTGAGCAAAAATTATCATGAAGCCACATTATCCTCAGATTGTTCTATCTTTTGCTTATCGCAACTACACGGTAGAAATAGATCGAGATGAATTGGATGAAGGCTATTGTGTTTATGCTGCATGGGTCAATCATGATCAAGGCTGCGCTGTTGCTGTTCCTTGTGCAATGACAACTATCGACGCTGTTCGTCAAGCTAAACAGTGGATCGATCAAAGATTTTTTTAGTTTAATAATGTTCAACATTTGGGTAGCATAGATTTTTTTATATGCAAGCATTATTTAAACTTTTGTAAAAAAACTTAATAATGCTCATTATATGTTTAAAATAGAATCAGGGTTTTAAACAATTGATGTTTTCAACCAAGATTGCACGACAACATATTGGAAGATCATCTATGCCATTTACTATTGACTCAGCACGTAACATATTCTCAGCCAACACTTTATCTGCTGATGCAGTACCAGCATTGATAGCTAGATTTAATCAACTTAGTGCGGAAGACCAACTAGCTTGGATTTGGTTTGCCTACTTAGAAATGGGTAAAACAATTACTGTGGCAGCGCCAGGGGCTGCTAATATGCAGTTTGCCGAACCCACTCTTGAGCAAATTAAAGGAATGAATTTTCAAGAGCAATCTCAGGTAATGTGCGACCTTGCCAACCATGCAGACACACCAATTTGTCGTACTTATGCTATTTGGACTCCTAATATTAAACTCGGTTTTTGGTATCGATTAGGAGAATGGATGGAGCAAGGAATTGTCGCTCCTATTCCCGAAGGTTACCAACTTTCCGCTAATGCCAAAGCTGTATTGACTACTCTCCAAGGATTAGATTCTGGTCAACAAATTACCGTATTACGAAATACTGTGGTAGATATGGGATTTGATACTGGCAAAATGGATAAATTTGAGAGCGTTAGCGAACCTGTCACTCCTCCCACCGAAATGTCCAAACGAACCAAGGTCAATATTGAAGGTGTTGCTAACCCCACAATATTGAGTTATATGAACTTGTTAAATGCTAATGACTTCGATGAGTTGATTAAACTGTTTGCAGAAGACGGTGCGCTGCAACCTCCTTTCAAAAAACCAATAGTCGGTAAAGATGCCGTATATAAGTTTTTTAAAGAAGAATGTGCCAATCTCAAATTAGCTCCTGAGCGTGGTGTTGAAGAACCAGCAGAAGATGGTTACACTCAAATCAAAGTAACAGGAAAAGTCCAAACTCCTTGGTTTGGCGCGGGTGTAGGCATGAATATGTCCTGGAGATTTTTACTTAATTCGGAAAACAAAATTTTCTTTGTGGCGATCGATTTGTTAGCATCTCCTAAAGAATTGCTCAATCTAGCTCGTTAAAACTACTGTGATAATAATTAGCCGATCGCCAAAAATACTAGGTGGTCGGCTATTTTAATGGTACGATTTTGACTATAGAAAAACGTATTAAATCAAGATTCGTATTAATGTTAGAAACCAGTAAAAACAAGTTTTCTGTAATGGAGGAAACAATAGCCAAACAAGCCTTACACAAAGCCTATGAAAGAGAAACTTCCGCTCTAATTGCTCATGTTCGCGATCGCTCTAATGCTATTGCAGAACTAGAAGATTTGTGGTACTTACATGATCTATTAAGTACTAAAAGATATGAAATTGATGGCAAATATGTCTATAATTTTTCTACTTTTGTATTTGATTGTGCCACATTGGTTAAAGAAAAATGGCTATACCTTGATGATTTACAAGGTTTAAAACCAGAAATGTTATCAAAAATATCTGCTTTAGCACGTATGTAAATACAATTTAAAGATAATTTAATTTATGTTTGCTTCCAACTAAAGTTTTAAATGATTTTCCAGCAATATTTTTATTGTATTGTTAGGTCAGCGATATTAGCTTAAGCGTTTCATCGTCTTGCTATCACTGATGCTAACTACATTAATTATGCCTTCATCATCAACCATTATTCATCAAGCCAGATCCGAACATGACAGTATCATTGCCCAACACTTTTATCAACTCTGGTTAGACAATAATGTCCAAAAAGATATTATTCATGATGATTGGTTAGATATTACCCTGACGTTTATACGCGATGCTCGCCAAAAATTGAAATTTCAGGCTTTTATTGCTCAAGTTGAAGCAGAGATAGTAGGTTCGGTTAGCTGTCAGCTTTTTGCGGGGTTATATCCTTCTGTATTTAAAGCAGAACATCGTAACTATGGTTATATTTGGAATGTTTATGTTCAGCCAGATTATCGTCGTCAGGGAATTGCTACTCAGTTGACTAAAGCGGCGATCGCCTATTTGCAAAGTTTAAACTGTACTAAGGCGGTGCTTAATGCTTCACTTTCAGGAAAACCTGTATATGAACAGCTTGGTTTTGTGGCGGGTAATGAAATGACTTTGAATCTACTTCTTGAATAGATTTGCGATCGCGATCTGCTCATTATTCTCATATTGGATATACTTGCGCTAACTCGCCACATTTTTCGCTATCTTTTTAAAAGGGATCGAGTATTCTTTCATCCTCATTCTTTAATCCATCATCTTGTTCAATATGGCTTTTGCATCAGTAGTACGGAGGATCGAAACATCACCTTTAACCAAAGAACTACTAGCTAAACTAGATCGAGGGCAATCTTTGTTGCTTAATGGTATTCCTCGTTTACCGAAAGGTATAGTTTGTTCTAGTTTGGCACAAGCTGAAAAGAAGAATTTATTGGTAGTGTGTTCTACATTAGAAGAGGCAGGGCGTTGGGCTGCTCAATTAGAGGCGATGGGTTGGGATACAGTAAATTTCTATCCTACTTCTGAAGCTACTCCCTACAGCCATTTTGACCCTGAATCAGAGATTACCTGGGGACAGTTGTCAGTGATCAGTGAGCAGTCATCAGTAAACAGTGACAAGGGGAAAGGGGAAAAGGGAAAAGAAAACCGTGACAAGCTAAGAGTTATTGTAGCGACTGAGCGATCGCTTCAGCCTCATTTGCCACCTCCAGAGGTGTTTCAGTCTTATTGTCTGACGTTACAGCCAGGGATGGAATTAAGCTCTCAGCAGCTAGATAAATCTTTGGCTAGGTTGGGCTATGAACGAGTAAACCTGGTAGAAACGGAAGGTCAATGGAGTAGGAGGGGTGATATTGTCGATATTTTTCCTGTTTCGGCGGAATTACCCATTAGAACAGATTGGTTTGGCGATCAGTTAGAACAGTTGAAAGAATTCGATCCTGCAACTCAGCGATCGCTCGATAAGTTAGAACAGTTGTTATTAACTCCCACTTCCTTTAGTCATATTATTGCCCAGAGTATTTTAGAGCAGGGTAAGAGCATCGAAAGCTATCTAGAGGATGAAGAATTAGAGAGTTTGCTAGAGGGAAATCCCCCTGAAGGGATGAGAAGATTCTTGGGAATTGCTTTTGAAAAACCAGCGACACTTTTAGATTATTTACCCGACAATACTATAATTGCCATTGATGAATTAGAACAGTGTCAGGCGCATAGCGATCGCTGGCTAGAATTAGCGGAATCTCAATGGCAAGATTTAAATCAAAGTCTACCGAAAATTCATACTGAGTTTACCAATTGTTTAGCTAAAACTAGTAATTTTAACTGTATTTATTTATCAGAAATAGCTGAAGCAAATCCTCGTTTGGAGATAGCAAATCCTGATGCTGTAGCGGTACATAATTTGCAGGCGCGTCCGATTCCTACTACTCCCCAGCAATTTGCCAAGCTAGCAGAAATTCTGAGGGGAAAGCGAGAAATCTATAGCGGGATGACTTTAGAGAAGTATCAGACATGGTTAGTTTCGGCACAGCCTAGTCGTTCTGCTTCTTTATTACAAGAACACGATTGTCCCGTACAGTTTGTGCCAAATCCGCGAGATTTTCGGGCGATTGATAAGGCACATATTCAAAGTACTGTGGTAGCGGTTAAGTATTCTGGTTTAGCGGAATTATCAGGATTTATTTTACCTACTTATCGTTTAGTAATTGTTACAGATAAGGAATTTTTTGGACAGCAAACTTTAGCTACTTCTGGCTATATTCGCAAGCGCCGTCGAGCTACTTCTAAAAAAGTCGATCTCAATAAATTACGTCCTGGTGATTATGTGGTGCATAAGCATCATGGTTTAGGAAAATTTCTAGAGTTAGAAACTTTAGTTCATCGTGAATATTTGGTGGTTCAATATGCCGATGGAACATTAAGAATACCTGCCGATTCTTTAGATATGCTGACGCGATTTCGTCAGACAGGCAAGCATCCCCCAGAATTAAATAAAATGGCAAATGTGTCTTGGTCAAAAACCAAGAGCAGAGTCAAGAAAAATATTAAAAAGCTGGCGGTAGATTTATTAAAACTCTATGCTAAACGCGCCAAACTAGAAGGTTATGCTTATCCTCCTGATAATCCCTGGCAACAAGAACTTGAAGATTCTTTTCCCTATCAACCTACCCCCGATCAACTCAAAGCTACTCAAGAAATTAAAAATGATTTAGAAAGCGATCGCCCGATGGATCGGCTAGTATGTGGTGATGTTGGCTTTGGTAAAACCGAGGTGGCAATCAGGGCAATATTCAAAGTGATTACTAGTGGCAATAAACAGGTGGCGTTTCTTGCACCAACAACAATTCTGACGCAGCAGCACTATCACACCCTGAAAGAAAGATTTGCCCCCTATCCGATCAACGTTGGTTTACTCAACCGTTTC
This sequence comes from Pleurocapsa sp. CCALA 161, assembly GCF_003003995.1. Taxonomy (GTDB): domain Bacteria; phylum Cyanobacteriota; class Cyanobacteriia; order Cyanobacteriales; family Xenococcaceae; genus Waterburya. The sequence goes on from NZ_PVWF01000006.1 coordinate 87,086, forward strand.
CGTAGTGCATCGGAGAAAAAGGAAATCATGCAGCGACTAGCCACAGGGGAGTTAGATGTGGTTGTAGGGACACAGCAACTACTGGGTAAGGATGTTAAGTTCAAAGACTTAGGCATGCTAGTGGTGGATGAAGAACAGCGTTTTGGAGTCAACCAGAAGGAAAAAATCAAGGATTTCAAAGCCCAGGTAGATGTGCTAACCCTCTCTGCTACGCCGATTCCTCGTACTCTGTATATGTCTTTGTCGGGGATTCGAGAAATGAGCCTCATTACCACTCCTCCTCCATCTCGTCGCCCGATCAAAACCCATCTTTCCCCTTATGATCCTGAAGTAATCCGCAACGCCATCCGTAATGAACTCGATCGCGGTGGACAGATATTTTATGTAGTTCCTCGTGTAGAAGGGATTGAAGAGGTTAGCGCTCAACTGCGAACTATGATTCCTGGGATTAAAATTGCGATCGCTCACGGACAGATGCCAGAGTCGGAATTGGAATCTACCATGCTTACTTTTAGCAGCGGAGAATCAGATTTACTAGTCTGTACTACTATCATCGAATCGGGTTTAGATATCCCCCGCGTCAATACAATTATTGTGGAAGATTCCCAAAAATTTGGTCTATCCCAACTGTATCAGCTAAGGGGAAGAGTAGGGCGATCGGGTACTCAAGCCCATGCCTGGCTACTATACCCCAGTAAACAAACCTTATCGGAAACTGCCCGCAAAAGACTCCGCGCTTTACAAGAATTTAGCCAACTTGGTTCGGGTTATCAATTGGCAACGCGGGATATGGAAATCCGAGGAGTAGGTAGTCTTTTAGGTGCAGAACAATCGGGACAAATGACCCAAATTGGCTTCGATCTTTATATGGAAATGCTGCAAGAGTCGATTCAAGAAATCCAAGGGCAAGAAATACCCAAGGTAGAAGATACCCAGATAGATTTAAAGCTCACTTCCTTTATTCCTGCCAACTATATCGCCGATCCAGAGCAAAAAATGGATGCTTACCGCGCTATTGCTACTGCCACCTCGAAAAAAGAACTCGTGCAAATTGCCGCCGAATGGGAAGATCGCTATGGTACACTCCCTTCGCCAACCCAGCAATTGATTCAGGTAATGGAATTAAAACAGATCGCCAAGTCCATTGGTTTTTCTCGCATCAAACCTGAAGGACAACAAAATATTGTCTTAGAAACCCCGATGGCTGAACCCGCTTGGAATCTCATGGCGGAGAATTTGCCTAAGCACTTGCGATCGCGTTTTGTGTATGCATCAAAGAAAGTAGTTGTGCGAGGTTTAGGTATAGTCAAGCCCCAAAAACAACTAAATGACTTAATCGACTGGCTAGGAACAA